>DATIFD010000380.1:0-3481 GCA_035455385.1 Burkholderiaceae bacterium | reverse complement strand
ATGCCCAGGTCGTTCATGAGCGAACGAGCCGCGGCGCGCGCCGCAAGCGGGATACCGGGGCGCGTGCCACGGGCTTCATGCGCTCACTCGTTGTGCGAGGCTTCGTCGCTCGACGGCACGACGCGTCGGCCTTGCCACTCGAGCACCAGCTCGTCGACGAACGCGACCAGCAGGATCGCGCTGCCGATGGCCATCGACAGCTGCGGAATCCACAGCGGCGTGGCGTCGTTGCCGGTGGAGATGTCGTTGAACGCGCGCGACTGCCAGACCAGCCGGCTGCTATACCAAGCGGCGAGCAACGCCAGCAGCGTGGCGGCGCCGAGCGCCCACAGCTCCAGCGCGTGCCGCGCCCGGCCCTCGAGGGCGGTCAGCAGCAGCGTGACGCGGATGTGCTCGCCCCGCTTGAGCGTGTGCGCCAGCGCGAGGAAGCCGCTGGCGGCCATCAGGTAGCCGGCGTAGGCGTCGGTGCCCGGCACGTGGAAGTGCAGCAGCCGGCTGACGATCGACAGCAGCACCATCGTGAGCAGCCCGATCATGAAAAGGGCCGCCAGCCAGGCGGCCCCGTCGTAAAGCCCATCGAGCAGCTTGCGCACGGGCTGCGACGCCGCGGGTTACTTGCGGAACGCGTCGATCAGCTGCTTGCCCTCGGGGCCGGCCTTGTCGAGCCACTCCTTCAGCATCGTCTCGCCGACCTTCTTCATGTCGGCGGTCAGCTGCGGCGGGGGCGGCAGGATCTGCATGCCGCCGGCCTTGAGCTTGTCGAGCGATTCGGTGTTGGCCTTCTTGCTGGCCGCCAGGCCCCGCACCTCGGCGTCGGCGGCGGCCTTGAGCACCGCCTGCCTCGTCGCCGCATCGAGCGCGTCGTAGGCGGCCTTGTTGACGATGACCGCGTTCTTCGGCAGCCAGGCCTGGGTGTCGTACCAGTACTTGACGTGCTCGTGCAGCTTGGCATCCCAGCCGGTGGAGCCGCTGCTCATCATGCTCTCGGCGACGCCGGTGGCGAACGCCTGGCTGACCTCGGCCGCCTGCACCGTGACTGGCTGCGCCCCGACCAGTTCGGCGATGCGGGAGGTGGCCGGGCTGTAGGCGCGCCACTTGATGCCCTTCAGGTCGGCGGCGGAATTGAGCGGCTTCTTCGAGTAGATGCCCTGCGGCGGCCAGGGCACCGCATAGAGAACCATCATGCCCTGCTCGGCGAGCTTCTTCTCGAGCATCGGCTTCTGCACCTTCCACAGCTTGACCGCCTCGTCGTAGCTGTCGGCGAGGAAGGGCAGGCCGTCGGCGCCGTAGATCGGCCATTCGTTCTGGAAATTGACCAACAGGATCTCGCCGATCTGGGCCTGGCCGCCCTGCACGGCGCGCTTGATCTCGGGCGCCTTGAACAGCGATGCGTTGGCGTGCACCGTGATCTTGAGCTTGCCGCCGCTGGCGTGGTCGATGTCGTTGGCGAACTGCACCAGGTTCTCGGTGTGGAAGTTGCTGGCCGGGTAGGCGGCCGGCAGGTCCCATTTGGTCTGGGACAGCGCGGCCAGCGGCAGCGCCAGCGCGAGCGCGGCGAGGGGGCGGGTGATGGACATCGGCACTCCTGGGAGGATCAATCGGACTCGGGCGTCAAGCATGCGGCGTGCCTCGGCGCGGCGTGATGCGGATTTGCCCCGAGCCGTCACACGATAAGGGTTGCAGTTTAGGAAGTCAGGCGATAAATTGTCAATAAATCGTCGTCAAATCGAGCGTAAACACCGATGAGCCAACGCACCGTGACGCGCCGGTCTGCGCGCAGCAGCCCGGCGATCGTGTCGTCGTCGCACCTCGTGAGCCCGCGCAGCCGCGAGTTGTCGGAGCTTGAGTTCGGCCTGATCGTGGCCTGGAACGCGTTCTCGCGCTGGGCGGTGCGCTGCATGGCCGCCGCCGGCTGCCCGGACCTGACGATCACCGACGTGCTGCTGTTGCACCACGTGCAGCACCGCGCGCGCAACAAGAAGCTGGCCGACATCTGCTTCGTGCTCAACTACGAAGACACCCATGTGGTGGCCTATTCGCTGAAGAAGTTGGTCGCTGCCGGCCTTGCGCAGACCGAGAGGCAGGGCAAGGAGGTCTTGTACAGCCCGACTGCGCAGGGCGAGGCCTTCGTGCAGCAATATCGCGCGGTGCGCGAGGAATGCCTGATCAAGAACCTCGACACCGAGCTGAACGCCGACATCGGCGAGCTGGCGCGGCTGCTGCGCACGATGTCGGGCCTGTACGACCAGGCGGCGCGATCGGCATCGGCGCTGTGACGGCATGGCGCGTGCGTTCTTGGGCGTGCTGATGCTGCAGACGAGGTTCCCTCGCGTCGTCGGGGACGTCGGCAATCCCGCGAGCTTTGCGATGCCGGTGCGGCACCAGGTGGTCGCCGGCGCCTCGCCGCAGCGCGTGGTGCGCGAGGGCGATCGGACGCTGTTGCAGCCGTTCATCGATGCCGCGCGAGCGCTGGTCGGGGAGGGCGCGGCCGCGATCACCACCAGCTGCGGCTTCCTGGTCGAGGTCCAGGCCGCGATGCAGGCCGCGCTGCCCGTGCCGGTGTGGACGTCGGCCCTGCTCAAGTTGCCCGAGCTGGCAGCGCCCGGTGTCATCACCGTCGATGCGCTGTCATTGGGTGCGCGCCACCTGCATGCGGCCGGGGTCGACGCCACCGTGCCCGTCGTAGGCCTGGCAGCCGACAGCCACCTGCAGCGCGCTCTGCTGCATGACGAGCCGGTCATCGACGCCGCGCGCGCCGAGGCCGACGTCGTCGATGCCGCGCAGCGCCTGGTGGTCCGCTGGCCTGCGGTGCGCGAGATCGTGCTCGAATGCACCAACATGCCGCCCTATGCCAAAGCCGTGGCGCGCGCCACGCGGCGCCCGGTGCACCACATCATCAGCCTGCTGCACGAGCGGTGGCGGGCGCTGAGAGACAACCCATGAACGATTCGACCGCGCGCTGGCAGTTCTGGATCGACCGCGGCGGCACGTTCACCGACGTCGTCGGCCGCGCCCCCGACCGCGCGCTGCACACGCTGAAGCTGCTGTCGGACAACCCGGAGCAGTACCGCGACGCCGCGGTCGAGGGCATCCGGCGCCTGCTGGGGCTGAAAGCCGGCGAGCCGATCCCGCCCGGCCGCATCGGCGCGGTCAAGATGGGCACCACGGTCGCCACCAATGCGCTGCTCGAACGCAAGGGCGATCCAGTGCTGCTCATCGTCAGCGAGGGATTTCGCGATGCGCTCGAGATCGGCTACCAGGCGCGACCCAAGATCTTCGCCCGGCGCATCGAGAAGCCCTCGATGCTCTATGCCAAGGTGGTCGAGGTGCCGGAGCGAGTGCGCGCCGACGGCACCGTCGAGACGCCGCTCGATGCCGGCGCACTCATCGCCGCGCTGAGAGAAGCCCGGGCCGAAGGCATCGCCTCGGTCGCCATCGTGTTCATGCATTCCTATGCCTACCCAGAGCATGAGGTCGCCGC
>DATIFD010000379.1:0-5070 GCA_035455385.1 Burkholderiaceae bacterium | reverse complement strand
TGGCGACGTGGCTGATCAGGCACTTGTCGGTCTTGACCGCAGGCGAATTCTCTTCACCGCTGAAGTGCAGCGGCACCTTGATGCGCAGCCTGGTGGTCGGGTCGATGCGCTGGAAGTCGACATGGAGCACCTGCTGCTTCCAGGGGTGCATCTGGAAATCGCGCAGCAGCACCTTCTGCGCCTGGCCGGCAAGCTCCATCTCCAGGATCGACGAGTGGAACGCCTCCTTCTTCAACGCATGGAATAGTGCGTTGTGGTCCACCTCGATCGTGCGCGGCTGGCCCGCGCCGTAGACGATGCCGGGGACCTTGCCGGCGTTGCGCAGGCGGCGGCTCGCTCCGGTCCCCTGCAATGTGCGCTCGAAAGCGACGAACTTCATTTTTTCACTCCAAGTGAACGAGGGCCCGCGACCAGGCCCATCGACAAAGGAACTCGGTCGAGTCCCAACCTGAAAGGGTTCCCCGTCAGGGGAACCCGCTTCTTCCTCTAAAAGTTGCTGTTCTGCTCGGCGAACAGCGACGTCACCGATTCGCCGTCGGAAATGCGCCGGATCGTCTCGGCGAACAGGAATGCCACCGACAATTGCCGGATCTTCTTGCACGCCGTGGCTGTCTGGCTCAGCGGGATGGTGTTGGTGATCACCACCTCGTCGAGCTGGCTGTTGGCGATGCGATCGATCGCGGGGCCGGAGAACACCGGGTGCGTGCAGTACGCGAACACGCGGTTCGCACCGCGCGCCTTCAGCACCTCGGCGGCCTTCACCAGTGTGCCGGCGGTGTCGATCATGTCGTCCATGATCACGCAGTTGCGCCCCTCGATGTCGCCGATCACGTGCATCACTTCCGACACGTTGGCAGCGGCGCGCCGCTTGTCGATGATCGCCAAGTCGCTGCCGAGTTGCTTGGCCAGCGCGCGGGCACGCACCACGCCGCCGACGTCGGGCGACACCACCACCAGGTTCGGGTACGACTTGCTCTTCACGTCCGACAACAGCACCGGCGACGCGTAGATGTTGTCCACCGGGATGTCGAAGAAGCCCTGGATCTGGTCGGCGTGCAGGTCCATCGTCAGCACCCGCTCCACACCCACGGTCTCCAGCAGGTTGGCCACCACCTTGGCGCTGATCGGCACGCGGGTCGAGCGCGGCCGGCGGTCCTGCCGCGCATAGCCGAAATACGGGATCACGGCGGTGATGCGGCGCGCGCTGGCGCGCTTGAACGCATCGACCATGATCAGCAGCTCCATCAGGTACTCGCTGGTCGGCGCGCAGGTGGGCTGCACGACGAAAACGTCGCGCGCGCGCACGTTCTGCTGGATCTCGACGTCGACCTCCCCGTCGGAGAAACGCCCGACCTTGGCCTTGCCGAGCTCGACGCCGAGCGTCTGCGCGATCTCGCGCGCCAACGCCGGATTGGCGTTGCCGGTGAAGAGCACGGTATTGAACAGCACGGCGCCTGAGCCTACGTGGGAAGCCTGATCAGCAGGATGTTTGGCAGGGGAGGAAGGATTCGAACCCTCGTATGTCGGAATCAAAATCCGATGCCTTAACCAACTTGGCGACTCCCCTACACAGGCCCCGGATCAGCACCGTGGCCTCGAGCACCCTTCAGTCCGCCCAGTGCAGCAACGGATGCACCGGCAGACTGCGGCACATGCGGCCAACCCACTGTGACGGCAGATCCTGGGGATCCCACCGCGCCGACGGTTGGTCGCCGGTGCCGGCTCTCGCGAACACCGCGCTGCCCGAGCCCGACATGCGGCTGTTGCCGAAACGCTCCTGCAACCACCGGGCCACTTCGCCCACCTCGGCGCACTCGCGTTGAGCAACCGCCTGCAGATCGTTGCGCCCGAACCCCTCCGCGGCGCACTCGCCCAGCTGCGTGTCTGCAAGAAAGTCGGCGAGTATAACAGGGGGGGTCGAGCGCTCGAGGTCCGGGCTGGAGAAGACCGTCGCCGTGCCCAGTGACGCGGCGGGCTTGACGACCATGAGCCACTGCTGCGGCAAGTCGATCGGCGTCACCTCCTCGCCGACACCCTGCACGAAGGCATTGCGCCCGCGCACGAAGAACGGCACGTCGGCGCCGAGCGACACCGCCAGCCCGGCCAGCTTCTGCAGGGGCCAGCGCAGACGCCACAGCCGGTTGAGCGCCAGCAGCGTGGTTGCCGCGTCCGAGCTGCCGCCGCCGAGTCCTGCGCCGGCCGGCACCCGCTTGTCGATGCTGATGTCGGCACCGAGGAGGGTGCCGCTCGCGTGCTGCAGCGCGCGGGCGGCGCGCAGGCAGAGGTCGTCTTCCGGCAGTGCGGCCGACAGGTCGTGCCGCTGCAGCACGGCGTCATCGCGTCGCTCGAAGTGCAGCGTATCGGCCCAGTCGATCAGCACGAACGCCGACTGCAGCAGGTGATAGCCGTCGGGTCGCCGGCCCACGACGTGCAGGAACAGGTTCACCTTCGCCGGCGCGCCGACGTCGTACAGCGCCTTCACGGTGAGCCCTCAGCGGAAGGGTCGAGCCGTGCGCGCATCGTGACCGCCGGTGCCGCGTCGCGCCGCGCCTCGACCCATCCCTCCGGATAGCGCGCCAACGCCACCCGCCAGCCCATCTGCGTGAAACCCGGCTCGCCCGACGCGAGACCCCGGCTGGCGGCTCCGGGCCAGGGGCGGCCGCGCAACCAGTCGAACAGCGCCGCCAACGGCACGCGCTCGCCGAGGGTCTGCTCGGCGAGCGTGTCGAGGTCGGGGTAGCTCGTCCGCGAGCCCGGCGTCTCGAGCACCGCCTCGCCGGGCGCCCAACGCGCCTGCGCCAGCGTCGAGCCGATCGGCGACGTGAGCAGCAGCGCGCCGGCGCGGGCGTCACCGCTCAGTTCGAACGCCGCGCTCATCGCGCGCACCGGCTCGGAATCGACGCGTACGCTGAGACGGCCGCTGAGCACCTGCGTGCCGGCGCCGTGCGGCGGCGCGAGATGGGCACAGGCCGACAGCAGTCCGCACGCCGTGGCGGCCAGCCACAGCGACGCATGCCGCCTCACAGATTGACTTTGAGACGCGCCAGCGTCTCCTTCAGCACCTCGTTCGCGGCGTCGCGGCCGCGCGCGTCCTGCCAGACGCGGCGCGCCTCTTCGCGCTGGCCCGCCGCCCATAACACCTCGCCCAGGTGGGCCGCGATCTCGGTGTCGGGCCGCGCCGCGTAGGCCTGTCGCAACCAGCGCAGCGCCTCGTCGCGGTTGCCCATGCGGAATTCGACCCAGCCCATGCTGTCGACGATGAACGGGTCCCCGGGTGCCAGCGTCATCGCCTTCTGGATCAGCGACTTCGCCTCCGGCAGGCGCACGCTGCGATCGGCCAGCGAATAGCCCAGTGCGTTGTGCGCATGCGGGTTGTCGGGCTTCAACTGGATCACGCGCAGCAGCAGCCGCTCCATCTCGGCATAGTGCGCCAGCTTGTCCTCGAGCATCGCCTGTTCGTACAGCAGGTCGGCATCGTCGGGGAAGCGCTTGTTGGCCGCCGTCATCACGTCGACGGCATCGCGCCAGCGCTTGAATTCGCGCAGCAGCTGCACCTCGGCCAGCACCTTGTTGCGCGCCTCTTCGTCGGTGCGCTCGGGCAGGCGTCGGATCAGCTCGCGCGCCTGCGTCATCTGGCCCTGGCGTGCCAGCAGCGATGCGCGCCGGCTCTGCACGTCGAGCGCGCTCTTGGGGTCGTCGATCTTGGCCAGCCAGGCTTCCGAGGCCTTGAGGTCACCGCGCTGTTCGGCGATCTGCGCCAGCAGCAACCAGGCCTGGGTCAGCCGCCGATCGTCGTTGGCATCGCCGGCACCATCGGTATCGGCGTCGGCGCTGTCGCTGTCTGCCGGCGCTGTGGGTTGCTTCTGCACCAGCTCGACATAGCGCTTCAACGCCGTCTCGGCCTCGCGCGGCTGCTTCATGTCGAGCCGCAAGGCCCCCAGCGTGAGCCACGGCGGCGCCAGGCTGGGCTCGTCCTGCGTCAAGCGATCGAGTTGCTGGGCAGCCTCGGCGTAACGCTGCGATCGCGTCAGTGCGGCGACGTACGACAGCCGCACGCCGGTGTCGGCCTTCGGCTGGGACACGAAGCGCACGACCATCGCTTCGGCCTCGGGCTTGATCGGCATCAGCTCGATGGCCAGCTGCATCGGCGCCGGCGACTGCGCGTCGTCGGCGGCCGCCTGCTGCGCGAGTTGCAACGCCTTGCCCGGTTCACTGGCGGCCAACCACATGCGGCCCTGAGCCACCCGCGCCGCGGTGCGGGTCAGCGGATCGTCGCTGTAGACGGCAAGCCATTGTTCCAGCAGCGCTGCGGCCTGTGTGCGATCGTTCAGCCGGTGCAGCAGCCGTGGCGACACCGCGATCAGCCCCGATCGCTGATCGGCCGGCGTCAGCGCGAGCCAGCTCTTGTACGGCTCGCCGGCCTCATCGGGGCGATTGAGCGCGATCAGGATCTGCAGTTCGTAGCGGCGCGCATCGATGCTGCCGGGCAGTGCCTGGCGCCAAGCCCGCGCGGCGTCGAGCGCCTGCTCGCCGGCGCGCGCCTGCAGCGCGATTTCGACGGCGCGCTTGAACAGGGATTCGTCGCGCGTGCGCTTGGCGGCATCGAACACGACCTCGAACGCCGAGCCGGGGTGGCCGGCGTTGAGCTCGATCTCGCCGATCAGCAACTGGTAGAACAGCGGTGCGTCGAGCGACGAGTTCTCCACCGGCTTGGCCGGTGCCGAAGCCTGGGTGGCCGGCTGCGGGGATTGGGCCGGAGCCGGCAGGCAGGCCCACGCCATTGCCGCGAACAGCCCACCGAGCGTCCAACTGCGACTGCGAATACCGTGAGCCGACACGAACGAACTCCCTGGATGCTCGGGCATTCTAGGCCGCCCGTTCGACCCCGGGGCCGATAATCCTCGCATGCCCGAGTTGCCCGAGGTGGAGGTCACGCGGATCGGCCTCGCCGAGCGCCTGTGCGGCGCACGGGTCCGTGCCGTGCACGTCGGTGCCCCGCTGCGCTGGCCACTCGGTGTCTCGGCGCGTTCGTTGCACGATCTGCAGATCGGCGAGCTAACGCGCCGTGGC
>DATIFD010000378.1:0-4436 GCA_035455385.1 Burkholderiaceae bacterium | reverse complement strand
TACTCCTGCGCATAGATCGCACCGTGGCGCGCCACCGCCCAGCCGATGTCGCCCGGCCGCGGGGCACGCAGCAGGTAGGGCGGGCGATCGGCGCGTGGCGCCCCGAGCAGCGACTCGATCGTGGCCGTTGCCTCCAACAGGCGCCGGCGGTCGACCTCGTGCAGCGGCGCCAGCAGCGCGCCCACCTGCGCCTGCGAGCGCGCATCCATCGGTGCGTAGGCACGCCGGCCGGCGGCGGTGAGCGACAGCATCTGTTGGCGCGCATCGGCGGGCGAGCGCTGGGCGCGCACCAGCCGCTTGCTCTTCAGCGTGGCCAGCAGCCGGCTCAGGTAGCCGGCGTCGAGGTCGAGCGCCCTGGCCAGTTCGCCGGCGGTGATGCCGTCGTGGTGCGCCAGCTCCCACAGCACGCGTGTCTGCGGCAGCGTGAACGGGGTGCCGTACAGGTGTTCGTCGAGCACGCCGATGCGACGCGTGTAGAAGCGGTTGAACGAGCGCAGCGCGGCGATGTGGGCTTCGGAGGTCGGGCTGTCGGGCATGGTTGCCATTGTCAAGCAGATATTTGCCAAAGGCAACAGTACGTCGGTGCCGCGCTCGTGCCGTCGGCCTACACTGCGCCCGCGCTCTCGCGCCAGGAGATGACGAATGCTCGATCCGCAAGCCCGCGCCCTGATCGATCTGATGACCGAACGCGGCGTGCCGCCGACGCACACGCTGGGGCCGGCCGAGGCCCGGCGCCTGTACCGCGAGCGCCGTGCCTACGTGCAGCCGGTGCCGATCACGATGGCCGAGGTGCGCGACCTGAGTGCCAGCGGCCCGCACGGCCCGATCGGCCTGCGGCTGTACCGGCCGACCACCGCAGCGACGCCGGCGCCGGCGCTGCTGTACTACCACGGCGGTGGATGGGTGATCGGCGACCTCGACACCCACGACGTGCTGTGCCGCGAGCTCGCGCACCGCGCCGGCTGCGTGGTGGTGGCGGTGGACTACCGGCTTGCGCCGGAGCATCGCTTTCCAGCGGCGGTGGACGACTGCCTGGCGGCCACCCACTGGGTGCACGCACAGGCCGGTGCGCTCGGCATCGATGGGTCGCGGCTCGCGCTCGGCGGCGACAGCGCCGGCGGCAACCTCGCCACCGTGACCGCGATTGCATTGCGCGACGGGGGTGGCCCGCAGGCAAGGTTGCAGGTGCTGATCTATCCCGGCACCGACATGCGCGCGGTCGCACCGTCGCACGCCACGAACGGGCAGGGCTACCTGCTGACCAACGACTCGATCGCGTATTTCCGCGGCCATTACATCCCGGACGAGGCGCGGTGGTCCGACTGGCGCGCGTCGCCGCTGCTGCACCCCGACGTGTCGAAGCTGCCACCGGCGCTGGTGATCACCGCCGGCTACGACCCGCTGCGCGACGAAGGGCGACAGTACGCCGACAAGCTGTCTCAGGCCGGCGTGCCAACGCAGTACGTGTGCTTCGAGCGCCAGATCCACGGCTTCATCACGATGGGCCGGGTGATCGACGAGGCGAGCACCGCGGTGGCGCTGTGCGCGCTGGCGGTGAGCAAAGCCTTGGCGTAGCGCTGTCATCGCGGCGGCCGTGCACCGTGCGTTGCGCACGGATGCGCGGTTGCCATGAATGCTGTATGCATGTACAGTATTCTCGTGAACCTGTCGCCTGTTCTGGTGGAGCGTTCGGCTGCCGGGCCGCCGCATCCGGCCCGGCCCGAGCTGGCCGCGCTCTGGCGTGCCCACCAGCTCAGTGCGACGTCGAATACCGTCACCGCCAGCGGCTTTGCTGCACTCGATGTCGAGTTGCCCGGCGGTGGCTGGCCGCACCGGGTGCTGACCGAACTGCTGCTGCCCCACCCCGGGCTCGGTGAGTTGCGTCTGCTGGTGCCGGCGCTGGTGCGCATCGCGGGGGCGTCGTCGTCACGGCAAGACGGTGGTCGCAGCGTGATGCTGTTCGATCCGCCGGCAGCGTTGTGCGGGCCCGCGCTGGTGCAGCTCGGTGTCGACGCGCGGCAACTGCTCGCGGTGCATGGTCGCGAAGGCGTGCGCGCCACCGCAGGGCTGCGCCGCTGGCTGCCGAGTGCCGACCTGCTGTGGGCAATCGAGCAGGCATTGAAGAGCGGACACGTCGGCGCGGTGCTGGCGTGGCTGCCTCAGAGCCTGCGCGCCGATGCGCTGCGGCGCCTGCAGTTGGCGGCGCAGTCGCACGACGGTCCGGCGTTCCTGTTTCGCGAGGTCGATGCGCGCCTCAAGCCCAGCGCGGCGCCGCTGCGCCTGCTGTTGCAGGGAGCGGGCATCGACCGGCTGTCGGTGCGCCTGCTCAAGCGGCGCGGCCCGCCGCTGGCGCAGCCGTTGCTTTTGGCGTTGCCGCCGATCCTGAGCGAGCGGCTGCGCGCCCGCGCGCGCGACGGGTCGGTCGCGGCTGCCGTCGAGCCGCGGGTCGAGACCTCCGCCATCGACGGCTGACGATGCGACGCGTGGTGTCTCCATGTTGTGGATTGCCGTGCACCTGCCGCAGCTGTCGCTGGAGTCGTTCGCCGCGACGCTGGATCCCACCTGGCAAGGCCGGCCGCTGGCGCTGATCGAGACGCACCGCATCGCGCAGGTCGATGTGCGCGCCGCGGCGCTGGGCGTGCAGCCCGGCGCCAAGCGTGCCACGGCGCTCGCGCTGGCGAGCGATCTCGTGCTCGGCGAGGCCGACGCGGCGCGCGACGCTTCGGCGCTGCAGGCCGTGGGCCATGCGGCGATGGCCTTCACGCCGAGGGTGTGTCTCGAAGCCACCGACGGCGCCGGCGCCCCGGCACCGGTGGTGCTGCTCGAGGTGCAGGCGAGCCTGCGCTGCTTCGGCGGCTTCCGGCCGTTGCTGCAGCAGCTCGGGCGGGCGTTGCGGCTGTTGGGGCACCGCTGCCAAGTCGCCAGTGCCCCCACGGCGCCGGGCGCGGCGCTGCTCGCGCGCTGGCGCGACGACCTCGCACACGGCGCCCACAGCACCGACCTCGCGGCGCTGCGCCGGCTGCTCGACGATGCACCGGTGTGGTTGTTAGGCCCGGGGCGCGAGCATTGGGAGGCGCTGCAGGGCATGGGCCTGAAGCAGCTGTCGGACTTGCGCCACCTGCCGCGCGCCGGGCTGGCACGGCGCTTCGGCGTGGGCCTGCTGGCAGACCTCGATCGCGCACGCGGCGACGCGCCCGATCCGCGCGAACCGATCGTGCCACCGCCGAAGTTCGAGCAGCGCATCGAGCTGTTCAGCCGCGCCGACAACGCCGAACAGCTGCTGGCCGGTGCCCGCGTGCTGATCGCGCGCCTGCTGGCCTGGGCGCGCGCGCGTCACGCACGGGTGGCGGCTTTCACGCTGCGCATGCACCACGAGGCGCGCCGTGGCGATGCGGCGGGCCACAGCGAACTCACGATCGGCCTGGCCGAGCCGTCGGCCGATGCGGTGCATCTGCAGTCGTTGCTCGGCGAGCGGCTTGCGCGCACGCCGCTGGTGGCCCCGGCGCTGGAGCTGAGCTTGTGCTGCGATGCGCTGGTGCAGTCGAGCCCGCCCAGCGGCGAGCTGTTCGCCACGCGCAGCAGCGAGCGCGAAGGCCTGACGCGGCTGATCGAGCGGTTGCAGGCGCGGCTGGGTGCTGACGGCGTGCAGCGTCTCGTGCTGCTGGCCGACCATCGCCCCGAGCGGGCGATGGCCTGGCGCAGCGCCGAAGCCGGGCTCCGTGCCCCGATTCAACCGGCAACGCCGCCTTCAATTGCGTCGATGCGGCCGCTGTGGCTGCTGCCCGAGCCGCAGCCATTGCATGAGCAGGCCGCGCGGCCCTGGCTCGACGGTGCGCCGCTGCAATTGCTGGCCGGCCCCGAGCGCATCGAGTCGGGCTGGTGGGACGGTGCGCTGACCGCGCGCGACTACTTCATCGCCCGTGTGAACGACGGTGCACTGGTGTGGATCTTCCGGGCCCGGTTGCCGCTGGCCCTCGCGTCCGATGGCAGCGGTTGGTTCCTGCAGGGCCGCTTTGCCTGACGGCCCTAGCGGCCGCCGAACCAGGCGAGCCGCACGCCCAGCGCGATGAACAGTGCGCCGACGCCGCGCCGGAGCCAGCGGCCGACCGCCGCACGGGTGCCGAGCGCACCGCGCAGCCGTGCCACCAGCGCGGCAAACGCCACGTTGACCAACGTGCCGTTGAAGGCGAACACCGCTCCGAGCGCGAGGAAAGCCAGCGCCTTGTGCGGTGCGCGCGCGTCGATGAACTGCGGCAGGAACGCCAGAAAGAACAGCGCCACCTTGGGATTGAGCGCGTTGGTCAGAAAGCCCTGCGCGAACGAGCGCCGCAGCGCGACGCCGGCTTCGGCAGCCGCCTGCGGCGCGGCGCCGCCACCGCGGCGCAGCAAGCCGATGCCCAGCCACACCAGGTATGCCGCGCCTGCCCAGCGCAACA
>DATIFD010000377.1:0-3409 GCA_035455385.1 Burkholderiaceae bacterium | reverse complement strand
CTGTTGGCGGCGGCCTATGCGGCGATCGGCCTGGCGATGAGCGCGCGCACCGACAACCCAATCGTCGCGCTGATCGTCACCGTGGTAGTGTGCGCGGCGCTGTACTTCGTCGGCTCGCCGACGCTCACCAACTTGCTGGGTCAGCCGTTCGCCCGCTGGCTCGAGCTGCTGGGCACCGGCGCGCGCTTCGAGGCCATCACGCGCGGCGTGCTCGACCTGCGCGACCTGGTCTACTTCGTGTCGCTGGCCGGCGTCTTCCTGACGCTGAACCTGTTCACGCTCGAGCGGCTGCGCTGGGCCGGCAATCCACCGAGCGCCCGGCACCGCTCTCGCGCCTGGCTCGCTGCGCTGGTGGCGGCCAACTTCGTCGCAGTCGATCTGTGGATCGTCGCGGTGCCGTGGCTGCGCGTCGACCTGACGCAGGGCCGCAGCTTCTCGCTGTCCGAGGCCACGCGCCTGCAGCTGCGCGAGCTGCACGAGCCGCTGCTGATCCGCGGCTACTTCTCGGCCAAGACCCACCCCTACCTCGCGCCGCTGGTGCCGCGGCTGGAAGACCTGCTGCGCGAATACGGTGTCGCGGCGGGCCGCCGCGCTCGCGTCGAGTTCATCGACCCGACGCACGACCGCGCGCAGGAGGAGGAGGCCGCCAGCCGCTACGGCGTGCGCCCGGTGCCGTTCCAGACCGCCGACCGCTACCAGGCGTCGGTGACGAATTCGTACTTCGACGTCGTCGTCGCCTACGGCGATCAGGTCGAGAAGCTCGGCTTTCGCGACCTGATCGAGGTCAAGGGCCACAGCGAGGGGCCGCTCACCGTGGTGCTGAAGAACCCCGAGTACGCGATCACGCGCGCGATCCGCAAGGCCGTCAACGCCTACCAGGCCGGCGGCAACGCCGTTCAGACGCTGACGCACCCGGTGCGGATCAAGGCCTACTTCTCGAGCGACGCCCGCCTGCCGGCGCCGCTGCGCCAGCTGCGCGCCGATTTTCAGGCCATCGTCGACGAGCAGACCCCGCGCAGCCACGGCATGCTGAAGGTCGACATCGAAGACCCCGACGCCGACGGCGGCAAGCTGGCGCGCGAGTTGCGCGACAAGTACGGCCTGGCGCCGCAGATCGCGAGCCTGGCCGATCCGCAGCCGTTCTGGTTCACGATGCTGCTCGACGACGGCAACGAGCTCCTGCAGGTACCGCTGCCCGACAAGCTGGAGAAGGCCGCACTCGAGCGCACGCTGCAGTCGGCCTTGCGGCGCATGGCGCCGGGCTTCCTGAAGACGGTGGCGGTGCTGCACCCGCCGATGGACGGCATGCCTCAGATGCCCGGCATCCCGCCGTTGGGCGGCCCGACCTATTCGCGGCTCGACCAGCTGCTGGCCGAGAACGTGCGCCTGCGCGACGTCGATCTGAAGGACGGCCGCGTGCCCGACGATGCCGACCTGCTGCTCGTGCTCGCGCCGCACGAACTCGACGACAAACAGCGCTTCGCGATCGACCAGTTCCTGATGCGCGGCGGCCCCGTGGTGATGGCGACGTCGCCGTTCGACATCCACATCGATGCCGGCATCGGCGCCAGCAAGCAGAAGTCGGGTCTCGAGGACTGGCTGGCGAGGCTTGGCGTGTCGATCGGCGACACGATGGTCGTCGACCCGCACAGCGCCGCGCTGCCGGTGCCGGTGGAGCGCCTGGTCGGCGGCCTGCAGCTGCGCGAGGTGCGCATGCTGCCGTATCCACACTTCCCCGACCTGCGCGGCGACCAGCTCGACGCCGACAGCCCGATCACGCGCTCGCTCGACCAGCTGACGCTGAACTGGGCCTCGCCGCTCACGGTCGACGCCGGCAAGGCCAAGGGCCTGCGCGTCACTGGGCTGCTGCACAGCTCGGCGCTCAGCCGCACCTCCGCCGACCTGAACCTGGTGCCCGACCCGCGCGGCAAGCCGCCGCTGGGCTTCACGCTCGACGGCGACGCCAAGCCGCGGCTGCTGGCGGTGGCGCTGGAAGGCCGCTTCGCGTCGGCGTACCAGGGCAAGACGTCGCCGCTGGCCGCGGCGGCGCCGGCGGCGTCAGCGCCCGCAGCATCGGCCAAGGGAGCAAGCGCGCCGAGCGGCGCCGCACCCGCGCCGGGCCTGGCGCCGACGTCGGTGATCGAGCATTCGCCCGACAACGCGCGCCTGGTGCTGGTGGCCAGCAACAGCTTCGCCAGCGACACCGCGATCGACCTCGCGTCGCAAGGGCTGGAGACGCTGTACACCAAGCCGATCGACTTTCTGCAGAACACCATCGACTGGGCGCTCGAAGACCCGACGCTGCTCGCGCTGCGCGGGCGCACGCAACTGGCCCGCACGCTGACCCCGATGAGCGAGCAGCGCGAGCGCGGCTGGGAGATCGGCAACTACCTGATCGCGCTGGCCGGCCTCGCCGCCGTCTGGGCCTGGCGGCGAGCGGTGGCGCGTGGCGACGCGGCGCGCCATCAACGCATCCTGGCCGAGGTGACGCCATGATCGAGCGCACCCACAAGACCCTGGCCGCGCTGCTGGCGGCTCAATTGGTACTGGCCGCCGGCCTGGCCGCCTGGTCGGCACGTGCTGCCATGGTGCCGGCCCCCGGTGCACTGCTCGCGTTCGACAAGGACAAGGCCGACAAGCTGACGATCGAAGGCCCCGACAAGACGCGCACCGACCTCGAGCGCAAGGGCGATCGCTGGGTGGTGGCGCAGGCCGGCGACTTCGAGGCCGACCGCAACCAGGTGGCCCAGCTGCTGGCGCGGCTGTCGGCGCTGAAGCCGGGGCCCACCGTGGCCACCAGCAGCGAGGCGGCCGAGCGCTTCAAGGTTGCCGACTCGTCGTTCGAGCGGCGCATCGACGTCGACGTCGGCGGCAAGAGCGTCGCATCGGTGCTGCTCGGCAACTCGCTCGGCGCGCACCAGACCTTCGCGCGCAGGCCCGGCGACCACGACGTCGTCAGCGTCGACCTCGCGACCTACGAGGTGCCCGCGAAGTCCGACGACTGGCTCGACAAGACCGTGTTGCAGGTGCCGCGCGACGATCTCGCCGCCGTCGAGGTCGCGGGCCTCAAGCTCACGCGTCGAGCGCCCGCGGCGGCTGCCGGCACGTCCCCGGCAGCATCGGCTGCCGCGGCAGCACGCGCCGCTTCGGGCGCGACCGCGTCGCCACCGTCGGCGGCGTCGGGGGCAACGACTTCCACGCCGCCCTTGGCCGCGTCGGCGCCGTCACCCGCGTGGCACGCCGAAGGCTTGGGCGCAGGCGAACGGCTCGACGCGGCCGCGGCCGACAAGCTTGCTGGCGCGCTGGCCGACCTGCGCTTCAACGCGCTACGCGGCCGCGACGACGCGGCCCGCAAGGACCTCGCGACGCCGGAGCTCGCGCTGAGCGTGCAGCGTCGCGGCGGCCCGCC
>DATIFD010000376.1:0-2276 GCA_035455385.1 Burkholderiaceae bacterium | reverse complement strand
CGAACAGGTTCTTCATGTGCCACTTGATGGTCTCTTCGCCCACCTGCATCGCCAGCCCGATCTCCTTGTTGGAGAGGTTGCGCGCGGCCAGCTCGAGCACCTCGCGCTCCTTGGGCGTCAAGGCCATCGACGGGTTGCTGCGCGCCCTGGGGGCGGCAGGAGCCGGCGCAGGCGCACGCAGCGGGGCAGCCAGCGGGCCCGGGCCGGTCGCACCCATTTGCGTCCCCTGCAGCGTCTGCCGCACCCAGTCGCCGAGCGCCGGGTGCGCATCGTCGAACACGCGCACCAGCCCGTAGGTGGCGGCCAGGTCGGCCGCCTCGCGCAGCAACGGCAGCGACTTCTCGCCGCAGCGGTCGAGCACGAAGGCGCGCAGCCCCAGCAGCTCGATGTGCAGGCGGCCGAGCTTGACGCCCTGAGCCTGCGCGTCGGCGCGCGACAGCGCCTCGGCGGCGCGGCGCCACTCCTGCGCGGCGATCGCCGCGTGCGCCTGCGCCACGTCGTGCAGCATCGCCACGCTGCGCCGCCACAGCGGGCCCTGCGGCAGCGACGGGTCGGCGAGCAGCGCGTCGATGCGCTCGCACAGCTCGCGGCAGGTCTCGGGGCGGTAGCGCCGCGCATGCAGGCGCACCTGGTCGGCCAGGCTCACGATGCGCAGCCGCGGCAGCCGCCGCGCCACGCCCACCGCGTCGAGCGCGCCGAGCAGCTCGATCGCGCGGTGCTCCGCGCCTTCGGCGGCCGCGATGCGCGCCATCGTGCGAAAGCCCAGCAGCACGGCCTCGGGCAATGCGCTGTGCTCGAGCACGTCGAGCCGGTTGGCCAGCATGCCGGCGGCTTCCTCGGGCTCGTTGCGTTCCCACAGCGCGGTGGCCAGCAGCGCGGCCAGCATGCAGGTGAACGGGCTGCGGCGGCCGAGGTCGCCCTCGGCGCGCGCCAGCGTCGGGCGCAGCAGCTTGGCCGCCAGCAGCACCTGGCCCTCCCACAGGTAGGCCAGGCCGACGATGAAGTCGCCCCAGCGGTCGAGGTAGCCGGGTGCGGCGCCCGGCTCGCTGCGCGGCGCCTGCTGCTGTCGCAGCCGCGCCAGAGCCGGCTCGCCGTCGAGCAGCGTGCGGAACGCCGAGCGGTTGGCGTGCACCTGCAGCAGCATCGGGTCCTTCAGCGGCGGGTCGCGCGCCCAGGGGTCGTGCAGCGCGGCGAAGCGGTCGGGGTCGTCAGCGAACACCGCTGCGCCGCTCTGGATCAGCGCGCACTCGCAACGCAGCGCGGCGTCGATGCCGGGCTGTGCCTCGATGCGCTCGACGTAGCGGTCGGCCTCGTCGTGCCGCTGGCTGAGCGCCAGCGACCAGGCGGCCGCCAGCAGCAGTCTCGGCCGGCGATCCACCTCGTCGGCCGGCAGGCGCGCGAGCCAGTCGAGCACGGCGCCCTGGTGGCCGCGCGCCATCAGCGACTCGTACAGGCTGCGCTCGGCCAGGTCGTAGGCCACGTCGCGCCGGCCGGCGGCCAGCGCGTGCAGCGCGGCGGCATCCAGCAGGCCGAGCGCGGCCAGGCCCTCGCCGGCGCGCGCGTGCAGCGCGGCCTGCTCGTCGGCCGGCAGCGCAGCGAAGCGGCGGCGCAGCTCGTCGCGCGCCAGCGAGTGCATGCGCAGCCAGTCGCTGGACTCGCCGGCGGCGAACACCGGCGTGTCGCGCGCCAGCCGCGCCAGGCGCTCCGGCGCATCGTCGCCGACCAGGCGGCGGCACAGCTGCGGGTGCAGCGGGTCGAGGATCGCGATGCGCGTCAGGAACGCGACGTCGGCCGGGTCGAGGTTGGCCAGCAGCAGCTGCACGAACTGGTCGCGCAGTGCGCCGCCGCGCTGCGCCATCGACGACACCTCGGCCTGCGGATCGCTGCCGGCGCCCATCACCGACAGCGCCAGTTGCAGCCCGAGCGGCCAGCCCTCGGCCAGCTCGTGCAGGCGCGCCGCGGCGTCGCGGTCGACGCGGGCGCCGAAGCGCGCGCGCACCAGCTCGATCGTCTCCTCGAGCCGGAAGCGCAGCTGCGCCGGGCCGACCGTCGTGCAGCTGCCGTATGCCACCAGGTCGTCGATGTCGAGCCGGTGATCGGCGCGCGCCGCCACCACGGCGCGCAGGTTCGACGGCGCGTTGCGCAGCAGATAGGCCAGCGCCTCCTGCGTCGCGGCGGGCAGGCGGTCGGCCTCGTCGACGAACAGCACGATGTCGAGCGCCGTCTGCGCTACCTCGGCCAGCCAGCTGGTCACACCCTCCAGTCCGGCCGGTGCG
>DATIFD010000375.1:0-6278 GCA_035455385.1 Burkholderiaceae bacterium | reverse complement strand
GAAGAGCTGCGCGTGCGCGGCCAGGTGCAACGCATCACGATCTCGCCCAAGGCGTCGGGCGCACGGCCGTACGAGATCGCGCCGCCGGATTCGGGGCGCGATCCGTCGCAGCAATCCAAGGGGATCAGCGGCCATAGCCTGTGGCAGTTGTTCTCGTTCTGAGCCGCCGCTGACCCGCGCATGGCGGTCTTCACCGAGCTGCAACGCCATGAGGTCGAGGCGTTCGTCGCACACCTGCGCTGCGGTGCGCTGATGGCGCTGGAGCCGATCGGCGCGGGCATCGAGAACACCAACTACTTCGTCACCACCAGTACCGGCGCCTGGGTGCTGACGGTGTTCGAGCGGTTGTCGCGCGAGCAACTGCCGTTCTACCTGCGGCTGATGCAGCATTTGGCACGGCACGGGCTGCCGGTGCCCGAACCGCGCGCCGACGCCGGCGGCGATCTGGTGCACCTGCTGCGCGGCAAGCCGGCAGCACTGTGCACGCGGCTCGCTGGTGAACACGTCGACGCACCCACCGCTGCGCACTGCGCCGCACTCGGCCGCACGCTGGCCGGGCTGCACCAAGCCGCCGCCGACTTTGCGCTGTCGCAGCCGAACCTGCGCGGCCTGGCGTGGTGGCAAGCCACGGCGCCGCGCGTGCGGCTGTTTCTCGACGCCGACGCGGCCCGGCTGCTCGACGAGGAAATCGAGTTCCAGCAGCAGCTCGCGGCATCGGCCGCGTACGCCGGCCTGCCGCGCGCCGCGGTGCACGCCGACCTGTTTCGCGACAACGTGCTGTTCGACGGCGCGCGCCTGAGCGGCTGCGTCGACTTCTACTTCGCCGGTGTCGACACGCTGCTGTTCGACCTGGCCGTGTGCGTCAACGACTGGTGCCTGGCCGAGGACGGCGGCCGCATCGACGACGCGCGCGCGGCGGCGCTGCTGGGCGCCTACGAGGGGCAGCGCGCGCTGTCGGCCGCCGAGCACCGGTTGTTTCCGGCGCTGCTGCGCGCCGCCGCGCTGCGCTTCTGGCTGTCGCGCCTGGCCGATCTGCATCTGCCGCGCGAGGCCGCACTGCTGCAGCCGAAGGATCCGCGGCACTTCGAACGTCTGCTGCGCCGACGCGTGACCCAACCGTGGCATCCGCAACGATGATGACGATCCCCTCGCTGGTCGCTCCGAGGCGGCGCGCTCCGGCCTGGGGCGGCCCTGCACCGGAGCCGACATGGGACTGAAACTGCAAGCCGTCGCCGCGAGCCAAGGCTGGACCTGGGTGCGCGACGGCGTGCGCCTGTACCTGCGCCGACCGGTCGCCTTCAGCGCGATGTTGCTGCTGTTCCTGCTGGCCACCGGCTTGTGGTCGGTGTTGCCGGTGGTGGGGCTGGTGGCGCTGGCGAGCCTGCCGCTGCTGTCGCTCGGCTTCATGGCGGCGTCGCGCTCGGTGCTGCGCGGCGGTCTCGCGCATCCCGGGCACTTCGTGCAGCCGCTGCTGGGCGATGCCAAGCGGCGACGCACGCTGCTGCTGCTGTGCGCGCTGTACGGCGCCGGCGCGCTGGCAGTGGTGTGGTGGGTCGGCTGGGTCTACGGCGATGCGATGGATGCGCTGCGCGAGGCGATGGCCAAGCACGGCCCGTCGAGCAACGAGGCTGCCCTCGCCGCCGCCGATCCGCGCCTGATGCAGGGCACGGTGGCGTTCGCGTTGCTCGCCACCGCGCTGTCGGTCCCGTTCTGGCATGCGCCGGCTCTTGCGTGGTGGGGCGGCCAGGGGCTGTGGCAGTCGCTGTTCTCCAGCACGCTGGGCATCTGGCGCGCCAAGGGCGCCTACTTGGTCTACTCGCTGACCTGGCTGGCGATGTCGATGGCGGCGAGCCTGCTGCTGGGCGTGCTCGGCGGTGCATTCGGCTCGCCGGCGCTGATCACCTGGCTCGTGCCGCTGCTGGTGCTGGCGCTGTCGAGCGCGTTCTACGTGTCGCTGTGGTTCAGCTTCGTCGACACCTTCGGCAGCCCGGACGAGGGCGGCGACAGCGGGGCGCCGTCGCCGTCGTCGGGATCGCAGGAAGCCTAGTCGCGCCGGCGAAGCAGCGCACCCTCAGCTGATCGGCGTCAGCTTCGCCACCGACAGCGCGAGCCACTTGGCACCGTGGCGCCCGAAGTTCACCTGGGCGCGCGCATCGTCGCCGTGGCCCTCGAGCGTGACGATCACGCCCTCGCCGAACTTGTTGTGGAACACGCTCTGGCCGATGCGCAAGCTCGGCCCCGACGGCGTCGGCGTCACGCTGCGCCGCGCGTCGATCGACGACGGCACGCTCGGCTCGACCCGGCCGACGCCGACCATCGAGCCGAGGCCGCTGCCGCGCGCCCACGCCTCCTGGTAGGGGCGCGCATAGCCCGAGCCGAAGCCCTGATGGCGCGGCGTCAGCCACTTCAGCGTGCCTTCGGGCAGCTCGTCGAGAAAGCGGCTCTTCACGTGGTAGCGAGTCTGGCCGTGCAGCATGCGCGTCTGGCTGAACGTGAGGTACAGACGCTTGCGGGCGCGGGTGATCGCCACGTACATCAGGCGGCGCTCTTCCTCCAGGCCGTCGACATCGGACATCGAGTTCTCGTGCGGGAACAGACCCTCCTCAAGCCCGGTGATGAACACGCAGTCGAACTCCAGCCCCTTTGCGCTGTGCACCGTCATCAGCTGCACCGCGTCCTCGCCGGCCTGGGCCTGGTTGTCGCCGGCCTCGAGCGCGGCATGCGTCAGGAAGGCCGCCAGCGGCGACACGATCTCGCCGGTCTCGGCGTCCGGCGTCACGTCGACGCTGGCCACCGCGGGCGGCAGACCCTGCGCGATCGCGCCTGCGGTCTCGTCCACAGGCAGCGCGACCGCGTCCTTGCCGAAGCCCTCCTGCGTGACGAAGGCTTCGGCGGCGTTGACCAGCTCCTCCAGGTTCTCGATGCGGTCGGCGCCTTCCTTTTCGGTACGGTAGAAGTCGATCAGGCCGGTGGCTTGCAGCACGTGCTCGATGATCTCGCGCAGCGTCGAGCCGCGGGTGGCCTCGCGCATCGCGTCGACCAGCGCGTTGAAGGCGCGCACGTTGGCGCCACCCTTGCCGGTGAGCGCGCCGGCGCTCTGGTAGAGGCTGCGGCCACCGGCCCCGGACGGGCCGCCTTCGCGGCCGGCGCGCGCTTCGTCCTGCAGCTGCTCGACCGTGCGCGCGCCGATGCCGCGCGCCGGGAAGTTGACGACGCGCAGGTACGACGTGTCGTCGTTCGGGTTCTCGATCAGCCGCAGGTACGCCAGCGCGTGCTTGACCTCGGCACGCTCGAAGAAGCGCAGCCCGCCGTACACGCGGTACGGCACGCCGGCGTTGAACAGCGCGCTCTCGAGCACGCGGCTCTGCGCGTTGCTGCGATACAGCAGCGCGAGCTCGCTGCGCGGCGTACCGCTGCGTTGCAGTTGCTGCAGCTCCTCGAGCAACCACCGCGCCTCCTCGTAGTCGCTGGTGGCCTCGAACACGCGAACCGGCTCGCCGGGGCCGGCCTCAGTGCGCAGGTTCTTGCCCAGCCGGTGTTCGTTGTGAGCGATCAACGCGTTGGCGGCGTCGAGGATGTTGCCGAACGAGCGGTAGTTGCGCTCGAGCTTGATCACCTGCCGCACGCCGTACTCGCGCTCGAACAGCGCCATGTTGCCGACCTGCGCGCCGCGGAACGCGTAGATGCTCTGGTCGTCGTCACCGACCGCGAACACGCCCTGGGGCGGTCGTACGCCTGGCGCGAGCATCGACGCGCCGCCGGGAGGCGGCGCAAACATCTGCAGCCAGCGGTACTGCAGCCGGTTGGTGTCCTGGAACTCGTCGACCAGCACGTGCTGGAAGCGCCGCTGGTAGTGCTCGCGCAGCGGGTCGTTGTCGCGCAGCAGCTCGTAGCTGCGCAGCATCAGCTCGGCGAAGTCGACCACGCCTTCGCGCTGGCACTGGTCTTCGTAGGCCTGGTAGATCTCGACCATCTTGCGCGACTGCGGGTCGTGCGCGTCGACGTCGCGCGGGCGCAAGCCCTCCTCCTTGTTGCCGGCGATGAACCACGCCACCTGCTTCGGCACGAAGCGCTCCTCATCGAGGTTCATCGCCTTGATCACGCGCTTGACCGCCGACACCTGGTCCGCGACATCGAGGATCTGGAACGACTGCGGCAGCCCTGCCAGCTTCCAGTGCGCGCGCAGGAAGCGGTTACACAGCCCGTGGAAGGTGCCGATCCACATGCCTCGCACGTTGATCGGCAGCATCGCGGCCAGACGGGTCAGCATCTCCTTGGCCGCCTTGTTGGTGAAGGTGACCGCCAGCACGCCGCCGGGCGACACCTGGCCGGTGGCGAGCAGCCAGGCGATGCGCGTGGTCAGCACGCGCGTCTTGCCGGAACCGGCGCCGGCCAGGATCAACGCCGGCTGCGCGGGCAGCGTCACCGCGGCCAGCTGCTCCGGATTCAAGTTGGCCAACAATGGCGATGCCGCAGTGTCGGCGTCGGCGAAGGTTTTGCCTCCAGAATCGATGGCATGCATGCATGGATTCTAGGAGTCGCTGCGGCGGCTACCGCGCTCTTGGCGTCGGCCGCCCGCGCCGCCGACGACGACGACGCTGCGCGGCCGTGTCCGCGCAGCACCGCCGCGGTACTCGAGCGCTTCATCAGCGCCGAGTGCGAGAGCTGCTGGACCGACCCGTCGGTGGCTCGACCCGACGCCGGCGAATGGCTGCTCGACTGGATCGTACCGTCCGCGCGCGGCGAGTCTGCGCCGTTGTCCGGCGCCGCACCCGTCGAAGCGCGTGGTCGCGTGGAGCGCGCGATGAAGGCTACACCCACCGAAGATCAGCCCGGGGTGCAGCGGACTCCGGCGCGCGGCGCATCGTCGCTGCAGCTGCGCGTGCTCTCTGGGCCGGCGTGGAACGGCTATTTCGGCGTACAGATCGACGGCAGCGGCCGCGCGCCCGCGGGCAGCGCGGCGTGGGTCGCGTTGGTCGAGTCGGTCGCCTCGGGCACCGACGGCACGGTGGCCCCTCGCGAGGTGGTGCGCACCGTGTCGGGTCCGCTCGTGCCGGCCGAGCTGCGCCAGGGCAAGCCGTGGCAACACCTGCTGGCGATGCGCTGGCCCGAGACCGCGAAGGCGTCGCGCTTGCGCGCCCGCGCGTGGATCGAAGACGCGGGCGGGCACATCGTCGCGATGGCCGGCGAGCGGTGCGACGCGCGCTGACGCGACTCAAGACTTCTCGAGTACCCTGACGCCGGCGCCGTCACCGACGCTCCCCGCGCGACCACAGTCGAACACGACTCTTGCTTGGCGGTCCTAAGAATCCTTCAGGATACCGCGACCTCATGGCATGCTCGGCATCGACGTGCTCGGATTGCGCTCGACCTCACGACCGATCAGCCTCGCCCTGCAGGGCGGCGGCGCCCACGGAGCCTTCACCTGGGGTGCGCTCGATGCCCTGCTCGAGTGCACCGGCCATCCGGTGGCCGCGATCAGCGGTACCAGCGCAGGTGCCGTCAACGCGGTGCTGGTGGCGCACGGGCTGGTGACCAGCGGGCGGGACGGGGCGCGAGAGACGCTGTCCCGGTTCTGGCTGGCGCTGGGCAACGCCGTGCCCTGGGACGCACTCGGCCTGGTGGCCGGCGACGGCGATCGGTTCTCGACTGCCGGACGCGTGCTGCTTCGCTGGACGCAGGCGCTGATGCCCAATCACTCCAACCCGCTGCGCATCGACCCCTTGCGCGAACTGCTCAGGCAGCACGTCGACTTCGAGCGCCTGCGCCACCGCGATGCGCCGAGACTGCACGTGGCCGCCACGCATGCCAACACCGGCCGGCTGCGCGTCTTCGGAAACGACGAACTGAGCCTCGATGCGGTGTTGGCCTCCGCCTGTCTGCCCGCATTGCAGCCGGCGGTACACGTCGACGGCGAGCCATATTGGGATGGCGGCTACAGTGCGAACCCCGCGCTGTACCCACTCGTTCGCGAAAGCGGTGGTGATGTCGTGCTGGTGCTGCTGAGTCCCTGGCACTGGAGTGATACGCCCAGCACGGCCGAGGAGATCCGGCTGCGCACGGCGGAGATTGCGTTCAATGCGGCGTTTCTGCGCGAGATGCACTGGCTGACGGAAGCCACGCTGCTGGCGCGCCGCGCCTGGTGGCCCGGGCGCCTGGAGCGGCGACTCCGGCGCGTGCGCTGGCACTTGATCGACGGACACGATGCGCTGTCGTCATTGCCCGCCGACTCCAAGGTCATCACGCATCCGCAGTCGCTGATCCGGCTGCGCGACGCC
>DATIFD010000374.1:0-6100 GCA_035455385.1 Burkholderiaceae bacterium | reverse complement strand
CCACCGCGCCGCGGCGGAGGCGCTGGCCTCGGTGGGCCTCGAAGGCTGGGGCCATCACACGCCGGCGGAGCTGTCCGGCGGCCAGCAGCAGCGCGTGGCGATCGCACGCGCGATCGTCACCCGGCCCACCGTGCTGCTCGCCGACGAGCCCACCGGCAACCTCGACACCGCCCGCAGCCGCGAGATCATGGAGCTGTTGCGCGACCTCAACGAGCGTCATCAGATCACCGTGCTGATGGTGACGCACGAGGCCGAGATGGCGTCCTACGCGCGGCGCATCGTGCACTTCGTCGACGGCGTGGTCGACTCCGATGTCGTGCAGCGCAGCGCAGGCGGCCGCTCATGATGTGGTGGAGCACGCTGCTGCTGGCGCTGGGCGAGATCCGGCGACACCTGCTGCGCTCGTTCCTGACGATCCTCGGCATCGTCATCGGCGTCAGCGCGGTGATCACGATGGTGACGCTGGGCAACGGCGCCACACAGGCCGTGCAGGACCAGATCACGAGCCTGGGCACCAACCTGCTGATGGTGCGCCCGGGCCAGCGCCTTGGCCCCGGCAGCGGCGTCACCGGCGCGCCGTTCTTCAAGGAGGCCGATGCGCAGGCGGTGGCGTCGCAGATCGGCGGCATCCGCGCGGTGGCGCCCGAGGTGCGCGCCAATGTCACAGTGGTGGCCAACGGCCGCAACTGGAACACCAGCGTGACCGGCAGCACCAACGACTACTTCATCACCAACAACTGGCGCGTAGCCAGCGGCCGAATGTTCAGCGACAACGAACTCGCATCCGGCGCCGCGGTGTGCCTGATCGGCGAGACGATACGCCGCGAGCTGTTCGGCGGCGGCGACCCCCTCGGCGAGCAATTGCGCGTCAAGCAGTTCTCGTGCGAGATCATCGGCCTGCTCGGCTCCAAAGGCCAGGGCGCGATGGGCAACGATCAGGACGACATGGCGCTGCTGCCGCTGCACACCGTGCAGCGCCGCGTCATCGGCAACCAGCGCGTCAACACGCTGCTGGTGTCGATGAACGAGGGCAGCGACCCCGAGCGCCTGAAGGCGGGCCTGACCCAGCTGCTGCGCGAGCGCCGCAAGCTCGGCGAGGCCGACGACGACAACTTCAACGTGCTCGACACGAAACAGATCGCCGACACGTTGTCGGGCACGACCCGCATCATGACCATGCTGCTCGGGGCGGTGGGCGCCGTGAGCCTGCTGGTGGGCGGCATCGGCATCATGAACATCATGCTGGTCAGCGTCACCGAGCGCACCCGCGAGATCGGCATTCGCCTGGCGATCGGCGCGCTCGAGCACGAAGTGATGCTGCAGTTCTTGATCGAGGCGGTTGCACTGGCGGCCCTCGGTGGTGTGATCGGGATCGCGCTGGCGACCGCCGTGTCTGTCGTGCTGGCGTCGGTGATCCAGGTGCCGTATCTGTTCAATCCCGCGATCAATCTGCTGGCGTTCGTGTTCTCCGCTGCGATCGGCGTCGTGTTCGGCTATTTCCCTGCGAGGCGTGCTGCGCGGCTCGATCCGATCGAGGCGCTGCGCCACGAATAGGCCCGTTCGCCCTCCCGCTCGCTTCGCTCGCGGCCATCGGGCCTGCATGCCCGATGGCGTTCGCCAGCCACTCGCGAGCGCGCAGGCGCTCGCTCGGCGCGGGCTCACCCCCCGAGGGGGCGCGGTCGGCTTGGGAGTGGCCCGGCGCCGACCGGGCGCGCTTCGCTACCGTAAGGAACTACGATTCGCGCACGAACGGCGGCGGCGCGGCGCCGAGCGCCTCGATCGGCTCGTCGGCGAAGTACACCTGCACCTTGTAGGCCGATGCCGGTTGCCAGCGCGGCTGCGCCACCAGCCACTTGGTGACGAACTCGGTCACCGTGGTGCGTGCGGCTTCACGCTGGAACTGGATGTAGCTCGGCAGCGCCGCCTTCGCTGCCAGGCTGGCGCTGATCGAGCGCTGCAGTCGATCGAGCTCGGCCTCGCCGGTGAACAGCGACCAGGCGCCCGACGCATAGCGCTCCAGCTTCGCGGTGTCGATCGCCACCGGCAGCGTCGGCTGCACACGCGGCGCGATCACGATGAAGGTCTTGTCGCGCACGGTGACCTTCCACTGCGGCGCCAGCTCGACGTGGTACCGATAGACCACCTGCACGCGGATCTGGCTGGTGGTCTGCCCGACCGGCACGCCGAGCACCGTGTGGTCGGCCGTGGCCTGGAAGAACTCGGGGGCCTTGATCGTGCTGACTGCAAGCAGGCCGCCCTTGGTGCGAATGACCTCGAACTGGTCCACCGACGGCGATTGCGTGACGACCACACGCAGCGATGCGCCGCCATCGCGCAGCACGAAGTACAGGTTGGCCAGCAGGCTGGCGACCACCAGCAGCGCGAACACGATGCGCATCGTCATGGCGCGCGCATTGTCTCAGCGAGCCCCCCGTCCGCGCGCAGCTGCTGCGACAGGCCGTGCAACATCACCGCGCGGCGCAGCGTCGTGCGCTCCTTGACCTTGCGCTCGAACACGTTGTTGGAGAACGCCGACTCGCTCTGCCGGACGCGGCACGTCCAATACACCTCGGTGCCATCGACGACAAACGCGTCGACGGCGCTGCGCAGGGTCTGCAGCACGGCGACCTGCGGCTCGGCGAGCGGCGCCGCGAGGAAGGCGACATTGACATCGGCCAGCGACCGGTCGCTCGCCAGCGCCATGCCGCGCTGCGCGATCCCGTGCACCTGGGTGGCGCTGCGCACGAATGCATGCGTTTCGAATCCGAGCCGCGGACTCAGGCCCTGCTCGATGGCCGATGCCAGCGCCACGGGGCTGCGCGACTCGGTGCGGAACACCACGTTGCCGCTGTTGAGGTACGTCTGCGCGTCGGCATGGCCGAGGTCGCGGAAGTGCTGCGCCAACACCGCCATCTTCACGAAGCGGCCGCCGACGTTGATGGCGCGCAGAAAGGCGACGTAGGTCGGCATCGGGATCGGCCAGCGGCGTGCCGCTCAGTCGGATGGGTAGCGCCAGACGAACTGCGCCGGGTCGTAGAAGAACTGCTCCTGCGCGATGCGTTCGCCCTGCCAGCGCTGGTACGCCAGCTCCTCGAGCTCGCGCACGCGGCCGTCGTGGCCCTCGAAGCGGAAGATCCAGCGCACCACGACGACGTCGCCGTCGACCAGCACCGGCCGCACGCAGCGCGAATGCACCGAGCGCGCTCGGGCCAGCGCCGCGCGTTCGTGGGCGACCAGCACGTCGCGCCCGACCCGCGGCGGATTCGTGTTCTCGCGCATCGACGCGTCCTCGGTGTAGAACTCCTCGATCGCCTCGACATGGGCGCTGCTTTCGACGCGGGCGATGAAGCGCTCGAGGGTGGCGGCGGTGGGCATGGTGTGGTGATGGGCAGGGTTATGGCGCCGTGGCGGACACCGACGCGCGCAGCGCGGCGCGGGCGAGCAGCCGCGTCGAGTCGAGGGTCGGCAGGCTCGAGTTGGCATCGTCGATGACGAGCGGAATCTCGGTGCAGCCGAGCACGACGGCATCGCAGCCCGCGTCGCGCAGGCGGTCGATCACGCGCTGCAGCGTGGCCACCGACGCCGGTGCGAACACGCCGTTGACCAGCTCGTCCATGATGATGCGGTGGACCTCGTCGCGGTCGTCGACGCCCGGCCGCACGTAGTGCGCGGGGTAGACGCTGCTGTCGACCAGCCAGCGCGTGCCGGTGAGGCCGATGCGCTTGAAGCCCCGCGCCGCGGCCTCGGCGGCCACCACCTCGGCAATGTGCAGCCACGGCCGCGGTGAACGCGGCATCACGTGCGGCATCGCCTGGTGGATCGTGTTGTCGGGGCAGATCAGCAGCTCGGCGTCGATCGCCGCCAGCTTGTGCGCCGAATCGAGCATCAGCTCGGCCACGCCCGGCCAGTCGTCGCGCTGCAGGCGCTGCACGTAGTCGGCCAGCGAGTGCGAGTGCAGCGCGACCTCGGGGTGGGCGTGCGCTCCGAGCAGCGCGGCCGCTTCGACGCACACCGTGCGGTAGCACAACGACGCACCCTCGGCCGAGCACGCGACGATGCCGATCGGGCGTGGACGCGGGCGTTGGGTCATCGGCTCGGCTGGGATGGTGAGGCAACGATGGTAACGATGCTCGAGCGCAGCCGTGCCCGCCACCGATTATGGCTTCGGATGCTGCCTGAAGAACTCCCAGATCAGCCCGGCACCGTCGAGGTGGCGGCAGGCCTTGCCGACCAAACGCTGCGGCAGGTACTGCGAACCGCCGGGCCAGGTGTGACCTCCGCCGTCGAGCGTGAGCAGCACGACGCCCGTGCCGCCGGCGCAATCGGCGTAGGCCTGCCGGGTCATCGTGCAGTCGTCGTCGCTGGCGGTTGCCACGGCCCGCGGCGTCGCACTGCAGTGATCGTGCACAGCCCAGCGCTGCGCCGTCGCTTCGGCACCGGCCACCTCGCCGCGGGCGCTGGCCAGCACCTTGACCTCGCCGCCAGCATAGGGCACCAGCGGATCGAGCGTGCCGTGCACCACCAGCACCGACACCGGCGAGCGCGCCCCGAAGCGCGCCAGCAGCGGCTTCGGCAGGCCGCCGGCTACCGTTGCGATGGCCGCGATGCGCTGCGAAAGCGCGGTCGCGACGCGATGCGAGAACATCGCGCCGTTGCTGATGCCGGTGGCGTAGATACGCCTGGGATCGATCCGGACGCGCGCCGCCACGTCGTCGATCAACGCATCGACGAAGGCGACGTCGTCCACGCCGTCACGCTGCGCGGCGACGGCGTCGCTGTCGCGGCCGTCGTTCCAGCTGCGACGATAGCCGGCGGGATAGACCACCACGAAGCCCTCGTGATCGGCCAGCTCGCTGAAGCGGGACTCGCGCTCGATCTGCTCCGGCGTGCCGCCGCCGCCGTGAAACACCAGCACCAGCGGTGCCGCACGCGCCGCGTCGACGCTGCGGCCCACGTGCAGCCGGTAGCTGCGCTGCTGGGTGCCCACGTCGAGCTTGCGCAGTTCGGTGGCAGCGAGCACCTCACGGTCGGCCGCGACGGCACAGCCGGTCAAGGCGATCCACAGGACGCCGAGCACCGCGGCGGCGACGTTCAAGCTGGCGCGCGAAGGTCGCATTCAGGACTGCGCGTCGGCCGCTTCGGCTTCTCGCCCGACGAAGCGCTGGGCGGCGCGCGCGCGGGCTTTGGCCGCCTCGTCGTCGCGGTTGCGCGGCGGCGCGGTCGTCACCAGCGAGCGGATCAGCTCGCGCGCCGCAGTGGCGACTTTCTCGACCGCCGCCTCGAACGCCGCTTCGTTGGCTTTCGATGGCACCGTGAAGCCGCTCAACTTGCGCACGAATTGCAGCGACGCGTCGCGGATCTCGAGCTCGGTGGCCGGCGGCTCGAAGTTGAACAGCGTTCGAATGTTCCTGCACATGCTCAGGCCCTCAACTCGACCTCGGCCTCGATCTCCACCGGGATGTCGAAGGGCAGCTCGGCCATGCCCACCGCGCTGCGCGCATGGGCACCGGCTTCGGGACCGTACAGCTCGATGATCAGCTCCGAGAAGCCGTTGATCACCGCCGGCTGGCGGTTGAACCCGGGAGCCGAGTTGACCATGCCGAACACGCGGCCCCACTGGCGCACGCGATCGAGGTCGCCTAGCGTGCGCTTCAGGCTGCCCAGGATGCTGAGCGCGACGTTGCGCGCCTGCGCATGGCCCTGCTCCAGCGTCAGCTCGCGGCCCACCTTGCCCAGCGGCACGGCGAGCGACCCGTCGGCGTTCTGCGGGCCGTGACCGGAGATGAACGCACGCGTGCCGACGACGTGGACGAACCGGAACGGCAGCTTGATGCCGCCGGGAGACTGCAGCGGAGCCGGCAACTGCAGCCCCAGCGCAGCGAGCTTGGTTTCGATGATCGACATGCGGTTTCCTCAATGAGTCGAGTCGTGCCGGTTCCGGCGGACGGCGCTAGATCTGGGTCGAATAGCCGCCGTCGACCGGGATCGCGACGCCGGTGATGAAGTCCGACGCGGGGCCGGCAAGGAACACCGCGACGCCTGCGAAGTCGTCGGCCGTGCCCCAGCGCCCGGCTGGCGAGCCCGCCAGCACGCGCTCGTT
>DATIFD010000373.1:0-4250 GCA_035455385.1 Burkholderiaceae bacterium | reverse complement strand
AAGTCGCCATCGTGCGCGACCCGCGCAAGGTCAACGACGAATCGGAGGCGGTGTTCTATTTTCCCGGCTGCGGCTCGGAACGGCTGTTCAGCCAGATCGGCCTGGCCACGCTTGCCATGCTCTACGAGGTCGGCGCACAGACGGTACTGCCGCCGGGTTATCTCTGCTGCGGCTACCCGCAGACCGCGAGCGGCGACGCGAAGAAGGGCGACCAGATTTCGACCGACAACCAGGTGCTGTTCCACCGCGTCGCCAACACGCTCAACTATCTCGACATCAAGACCGTGCTGGTGTCCTGCGGCACCTGCATGGACCAGCTGCTGCGCTACCAGTTCGGCAAGATTTTTCCCGGCTGCCGCCTGCTCGACATCCACGAATACCTGATGGAAAAGGGAGTGAAGCTCGACGGCGTGCCGGGCGTGAAATATCTCTATCACGACCCTTGCCACACGCCGATGAAGACCCACGCGCCGATCAAGGTGGCCGCGGCGTTAATGGGGCAAGAGGTGCTGCTCTCCGACCGCTGCTGCGGCGAGGCCGGTACTTTCGCGGTGTCGCGCCCGGACATCGCGACACAAGTGCGTTTCCGCAAGGAAGAGGAGATACACAAGGGCATTGCGCAACTGACCGGCGAACCCCGCGCGCGCGGTGGCAATGTAAAAATGCTCACCTCCTGTCCCGCCTGCCAGCAGGGTTTGGCGCGCTACGCCGACAGCACCGGCCTCGACACCGACTATATCGTGGTCGAACTGGCGCGGCTGAAAATGGGCGAAACCTGGGCGCAGGATTTCATCGCCCGGGCCAAGCAGGGCGGTATCGAGCACGTACTGCTTTGACGGCGAAGCGGTCACCCGACTTCAAGCGTCTTCTTTTCAAGTTCACCCTCCTGATCAACAACGGATCGGCGCAAGCACGTCCGCGCAGCCGGCCGGTTAAGAAATATTTAGGAATTGGTGAGCCAAGATTTAGCAACGGCGTTTTGGCCGCCTGCGTAAACTCTGCCCGAACAACAACCCTGTATCGAGGAGTCCACCCATGAAATCGCGCAAATCGCTGTATTCGCTGCTGTTGCCGCTGATCCTGTTCAGCTTTTCCGCCCACGCCGCCGAGGCGCCGGTGGACAAAAAATCTTTCGAGCACGGGCGCTACCTGATCGTGGCCGGTGGTTGCAATGACTGTCACACCCCCGGCTACCCCGAGTCGGGCGGCAAGACACCGCAGTCAGAATGGCTCATTGGCAATGCCGTGGGCTTCCAGGGGCCGTGGGGTACGTCCTATCCAGTGAATCTGCGGCTCACCGTACAAAAAATGTCCGAGGCCCAGTGGCTCGCGCGCGTGCGCCAGCCGATGCTCCCGCCGATGCCGTGGTTCAACCTGCGCGAGATGACCGATGCCGACCTGGTCGCCATGTACCGTTTCATTCGCACACTTGGGCCGGCGGGCGCGCCGGCACCGGCCGCGGCCAAGCCCGGCGTGGCGGTAACGACACCGTATATCGAATTCGTGCCGAAGAACCTGCCCAAACACGCGAGCCGGTAAGCATCCAATTTCTTCTCTTTTTTGGAGAACCGATCATGACCGAAAAGATTCTCAACACCCGAGTGCGCCGGCTCGAAACCATGATGCTGATCCGCGCCTACGAAGAACAGGCCGTGGAGCTGCAGCGTAACGGCGGGCCCGGCACCTGCACCAGCGTCGGCCAGGAAGCCGCCGCAGTCGGCGTAGTCGACGCGCTGGAGACGCGCGATCGCATTCTGACCAACCATCGCAGCGCCGGCCACCTGCTCGCGCGCGGCGCCGACCCGAAGCGCATGCTGGCCGAGGTGCTCGGCCGCGTGGACGGCTATTGCGGCGGCCACAGCGGCACCCTGCATATATCGGCGAAAGAACTCGGCGTCGTTCTCACGTCCACCATCGTCGGCGGTGAGTTGTCGATGGCGCCCGGCGTGGCCTTGGCGCAGAAAATGGGTCAGGGCCAACCCGGCGGCATCGTCGCCGTGTTCTTCGGCGACGGCGCGGCCTGCGAGGGCATCTTCCACGAGTCGCTCAATCTTGCGGTGCAGTGGCAGTTGCCGCTGCTGTTCGTGACCGAGAACAACCAGTGGCAGGCCTACGTGCACCGGCGCGAGACCATGCCCGACGCGGCCATTTCATCCTGGGCGCGCGGCCATGGATTGCCAACACAGAGCGTCGATGGCAACGACGTTGACGCCGTGAATGCCGCGGCGGCACACGCCGTGGCGCAGATCCGCGCGACCGGTCAGCCGCAGTTCCTGGAACTCGTCACCTACCGCCTGCGCGGCCATTTCGAACCCGACGATCAGTCCTACGTCGATGCCGCCGAACTGGAGCGGTGGCGGCAACGCGATCCCATCCGCCTGCTGAGCGAGCGTTTGCTTGGCGAAGGCCTGATCGACGCCGCGGGCTTGGGCGCCATGGAGCGCGGCGTGCGCGAGCGCATCGCGGCGTCCGCCGCCTTCGCGCACGCGAGCGCCTGGCCGTCGCCCGAAAACCTGACTGAACATGTCTACGCCTGAACAAGATAAGGAGGACTACCGCATGACCCGCATGACTGTTGCAGATGCCATACATCTGGCACTGCGTGAAGAAATGAGCCGCGACGCACACGTGATGCTGATGGGTGAAGGGGTCGCGACCAAGCGCCGCGACCTGGTACGAGACTTTGGCGACACACGCGTACGCAACACGCCGCTTGCCGAGGCCATCATCGCCGGCACCGCCGTCGGCGCCGCCGCGAGCGGACTGCGACCGGTGATCGACCTGCTGTTCGCGCCGTTCCTGACCTACGCGATGGACGCGCTCGTGAACAGCGCCGGCAAGCTGCGCTACCTCTCGGGCGGGCAGTTCAGTTTCCCGATGGTGGCGATGAGCATGACCGGCAGCGGCTGGACCGTCGGCGCGCAGCACAACCACAACCTCGAAGCGATGTTCGTGCACGCGCCGGGCCTGAAGGTCGTGATGCCCTCGACGCCGGCGGACTTCAAGGGCTTGCTCAAAGCCGCCATCCGCGACGACAACCCGGTGCTGTTCTTCACCGACCTGGCGCTGCTGCACCAGGAGGGCGAGGTGCCCGAAGACGCCGACCACGTCGTGACGCTCGGCGAGGCCGTGGTGCGCCGCGCGGGCAGCGACGTGACGCTGGTGAGCTACGCGAAAACCGTGAATGTCTGCCTGCAGGCGGCGGAGCAACTGCAAACGCAGGGAATCTCGGCCGAGGTGATCGACCTGCGCAGCCTCAAGCCGCTCGACGAAACCACGGTGCTCAACTCGCTGCGCAAGACCGGACGGCTCATCATCGTGCACGAGGCGAGCGGTCTGTGCGGTATCGCCGCCGAGGTGGCAGCCGTCGCCGTCTCCAAGGCCTTCGATAGCCTGCGCGCTCCGGTCGTGCGCCTGACTGGCCCCGATGCGCCCGCCGCTTCGTCGTGGGTGCTGGAACAGGCCGGCGTGCCGCAGGCCGATGCGGCAACGCGGGCGGCCGTCGAACTGGTGCGCGACGCGCACCGGCCGGCGCGGGAAGCGGCTCGGGCGCTCGCCTGAGCGGGACTAGCCGACCGTTGAGCCGGCGAGCAGCGACCGTCGCAGCGCGCCGAAGCGCTTGCGGTACTGGGCCGGGGAGAGATTCACCTTGCGCCGGAAAAGACGGCTGAAGAACGCGGCGTCCTCGTAGCCGACCTCGTTGGCGATCGCCTCGATCGGCTGCTCGCCGGTCTCCAGCATGTGCTTGGCCTCCTCGATGCGCAGCGCGTGCACGTACTCGAGCGGCGGCATGCCGGTGGCCCGCCGGAAGCGACGCTTGAACGAACGCTCGGCGAGGCCCGAGAGTCGCACCATGGCCGTCACTGGGTTCGCCTCGTCGTAGTGCTCGGCGATCCAGGCCTGGCAGCTGGCTATGATCGCGTCCTCGACCTGGCGCGCGCGTGCCAGGCGCGCGAACGGCTGCTGGCCGACGGCGTGCCAGTCGATGAGGTTGAGCCGCGCCACCTGCATCGCGGCCTCGATGCCCACAGTGCGCGCGATGAGATAGAGCGCGAGATCGAGCCAGGTGGTGCCGCCGCCAGCCATCACCAACCGCTGTCCCTCGCCGGTGACGACCAGCGCGCGCTGCTCGCGGACCGTGACCGTAGGGTGCTGCTTGCGCAGCACGTTGCACCACGCCCAGTGGGTCGTGGCCTCGAGTCCATCGAGCAGCCCGGCTTCGGCGAGCAGCATCGCGCCCGAACAGGCGG
>DATIFD010000372.1:0-17114 GCA_035455385.1 Burkholderiaceae bacterium | reverse complement strand
AAGGCGCCGAGCGCGGCCAGGCTCAGCGCGGCCGAGATGGCGAGCGAGAAAGCGCCCCAGCGCTCGAGCGCCAGCCCGAACAGCCACGGCGCGAGCGCCTGCGCGAGCCGCGCCGGCGCCGAGATCAGCCCCTGCCGCTGGCCATAGCCGTGCGGGCCGAACAGCACCAGCGGCAGCGTGCCCTTGGCGATGGTGAGCACGCCGTTGCCCGCGCCGTGCAGCACGCCGAACACCGCGGCCGCCGGCGCGCCGAACACGGCCAGCACCGCCACGCCCAGCGGATGCGTGAGCGCGGCCAGCCGCGCCGAGATCAACGGATGCACGCGCCGCAGAAAGCCGAACTCGAGCAAGCGCGCGACGACCTGCGACGGCCCCACCAGCGCGCCGACGGCCACCGCCGCGGCCAGCGTGGCGCCGCACGCCTGCATCAGCCGCGGCAGGTGCGCGGCCATCGCGGTGCTGATGAACCAGGTGGCGGCGAACACGAACGACAGCAGCACCGCGGTGCCCGTCGAGCCGGTCGCCGGCGCAGCATCGTCGGCCGCAGCCACGGCTTGCGCCGGCGCTGCCGTGGTGGCCAGCGGCGGCGCTGGCGGCAGCATCGCGTTCAACGGCAGCCCCACCACCAGGTGCAGCACGGCCCAGGTGAAGCAGGCACCGCGCCATCCGAGCTCCGCCTCGAGCAGCGTGCTCAGCGGCCAGCCGACCGTGCTGGCGAAGCCGGCGATCAACGTGATGCCGGTGATGACGCTGCGCGAATCCTTGCCGTACAGGCGCACCAGTGCCGCGAAGGCCGCCTCGTACAGGCCGCTGCCCATGCCGATGCCCATCACCACCCAGGCGGCAAACAACGTCCACGGTCCCCGTGAGAGGCCGAGCCCGGCCAGCCCGAGCGCGAACACCAGGTTCGTGGCCACCAGCACCGGGCGCCCGCCCCAGCGGTCGATGGCGCGACCCGCATACGGCCCCAGCAGCGCCGACACGATCAGCGACACCGAGAAGGCAGCGAACACCGTGGGCATGGCCACGCCGACGTCGCGCGCCATCGGCGCCGCGAGCATCGCCGGCAGGTAGTAGCTCGACGCCCAGGCGAGCGTCTGCGCCGTGCCCAGCGCTGCGACCGTGGCGGGGCGCCCGAGCGGCATGGTCAGCGGTGACGGGGCGATTCGGCGCGCGGCGCGGGCATCGGGCGATTGTGACCGGTCGCAGCGGCCCATCGAACGCTGCGGCCGGGCCGGCGCCGATCAGCTCAGCCACCACGAACCCCGGCACGTTGCCCGGCGCGATACCGGCGACGCTGTCGGAGAACACTGTGGCCGGGCTCGCGAATTGACTGAGCGCAAGCTGAGCTTCGGAAAGCGTTGCGTGCGGAATCTTCACCAATTACAAAAGGCGCGTCGGAGGTGATCGATGCGCCATCGGCCCGTGCCATCGGGGTCGTGACGACCGATCAATTGACTGAGGAGGTTCGCATGAGAACAACGGTGGCGCTCACCGCCGCCGCGCTGTGCGGCACGCTCCTGCTCGCAACAGGGGCGTCGCGCGCGCAGGCGAGCGAAGACTGGAAGTTCCAGGCCATCATCTACGGCTACTTGCCCAGCGTGGGCGGCACGACCACGCTCCCGGGAACCGGCGGTGGCAGCAGCGCCACCGTCGACGCCGCAACGATCATCGACAACCTGAAGTTCACCTTCATGGGGTCGCTCGAAGCCAGCAAGGGTCCGTGGGGTGTGTTCACCGACGTGATCTACCTCGACCTCGGCAACTCCAAGTCGCAATCGCGCGACCTCACCATCGGTGGCGTGCTGCCGGCGGGCGTCACCGCCAATATCGACTTCAACCTCAAGGGCTGGCTCTGGACGCTGGCCGGCTCGTGGCGCGCAGTGACGACGCCGACCTACAAGCTCGACGTGTTCGCCGGCGCGCGGATGCTCGACATGGACCAGACGCTCGACTGGCAGCTCAACGGCAGCGTCGGCCCGATCGCGCTGCCCGACCGCGCGGGCAGCCGCAGCGTGGGCATGACCAACTGGGACGCCATCGCTGGCGTCAAGGGCCGCGCGGCTTTCGGCGACGGCGGCAAGTGGTTCGTGCCGTACTACCTCGACGTCGGCGCTGGCCAGTCGAAATTCACGTGGCAGGCGGTGGGCGGCGTCGGCTATTCGTTCGGCTGGGGCGACGTCATCGGCGCCTGGCGCTACGTCGGCTACGACATGAAGTCGGGCAAGCCGATCGAATCGGTGAACTTCAGCGGCCCGGCGATCGGCGCGCTGTTTCGCTGGTGAGGCAGCACCGCAACTGGAACTGGCGAGCCAGGCCGGCTGCCCGCTGACATCGTGCGATGAAAGGGAAGCGATGATGCGAGACAGTTACCTCAGGGGTCTCCCGTTGAATCCGGTACTCGCGGCGCTGTGTGCCACGGGCACCGCGCACGCCGCGCTCGACCGCACGGTGTTGCCGGTGGCGGAGCCCAAGCGTTCGGCGTCCACCGAGATGGACGTCCGCAAGGCGAAGATGCCGCCGCATTTCGAGGTCAAGGCACCGGCCGGCGCGCCCAACGTGGTGATCGTGCTGATCGACGACCTTGGCTTCGGCGCGACCAGCACCTTCGGCGGGCCGATCCGCACGGAGGTGTTCGACAAGCTGGCGAGCAACGGGCTGCGCTACAACAACTTCCACACCACGGCGCTGTCGTCGCCGACGCGCGCAGCGCTGAAATCCGGCCGCAACCACCACCAGGTGAATATGGGCTTCATCACCGAGATGGCCACCGGCTTCCCCGGTGCGACAGGGCAGATCCCCGACACCACCGCGTCGCTGGCCGAGACGCTGCGCCTCAACGGCTACAGCACCGGCGCGTTCGGCAAGTGGCACGAAACCGCAGTGTGGGAGACCAGCGTGTCGGGACCATTCGCACGCTGGCCCACCGGGCAAGGTTTCGACAAGTTCTACGGTTTCATCGGCGGCGAGACCAACCAGTGGGCGCCGTTCCTGTACGACGGCGTCACGCAGGTCGGCCTGCCGGACGACTCGAACTACCACTTCATGACCGACATGACCGAGAAGGCGCGCGCCTGGATCAAGTACCAGAAGGCGCTGACCCCCGACAAGCCGTCGTTCGTCTATTTCGCGCCCGGCGCGACGCACGCACCGCACCACGTGCCCAAGACGTGGATCGACAAGTGGAAGGGCAAGTTCGACCAGGGCTGGGACAAGCAGCGCGAAGAGACGCTCGCGCGACAGATCCAGGCCGGCGTCGTGCCGCCGGGCACGAAGCTCGCACCGAAGCCCGACGCCATCAAGGACTGGGACAAGCTCAGCGCCGACGAGAAGCGCCTGTTCGCGCGCCAGGCCGAGGTGTTCGCGGCCTACGTCGAGTTCACCGACCATGAGATCGGCCGCATGCTGCAGGCCTTCGACGAGGTGGGCCAGGCCGACAACACGCTCGTCTTCTACATCGCCGGCGACAACGGCACCAGCGGCGAGGGCGGCGAGAACGGCATGTTCAACGAGTACACCTACTTCAACGGGGTGCCCGAGAAGGTCGAGGACATGCTGAAAGTGATGGACAAGTGGGGCGGACCGGAGACCTATCCGCACATGGCTGCGGGCTGGGCCGTGGCCTTCGATGCGCCTTTCGGCTGGATGAAGCAGGTGCCGTCGGACTTCGGCGGCACGCGCAACGGCTTGGTGGTGCATTGGCCGAAGGGCATCAAGTCGAAGAACGAGCTCCGCACGCAGTTCGGCCACGTGATCGACGTCGCGCCGACCGTGCTGCAGGCGATCGGGCTGCCCGAGCCGAAGGTCGTCAACGGCGTCCGCCAGGTGCCGATGGCGGGCACCAGCCTGGTCTACTCGTTCGACAACGCCGGGGCCAAGGAGCGGCATACGACGCAGTACTTCGAGATCCTCGGCAACCGCGCCATCTACCACAACGGCTGGTTCGCACGGACGATCCACAAGGCGCCGTGGGAGCCCAAGCCCCGGCATGCGCTGCAGGACGACGAGTGGCAGCTGTACGACGTGCGCTCGGACTTCAGCCTGGCCAACGACATCGCCGCGAAGAACCCGAAGAAGCTCGCCGAGCTACAGGCCGCGTTCATGAAGGAGGCCGTGAAGTACAGCGTGCTGCCGCTCGACGACCGCATGTTCGAGCGGATGGATGCCAAGGCGGTCGGGCGGCCCGACCTGATGGGCGCGCGCACGTCGATGACGCTGGCCGAGGGCATGACCGGCATGATGGAAGGCGTGTTCATCAACGTGAAGAATCGGTCGAAGTCGATCACCGCGGAAGTCGAGGTGCCCGCGGACGGCGGCAACGGCACCGTGATCGCGCAGGGCGGCCGCTTCGGCGGCTGGTCGCTGTACGTGAAGGACGGCGTGCCGGCGTACGACTACAACTTCCTCGGTCTGCAGCACACGACGATCGCGAGCACCAAGAAGCTGGCGGCCGGCAGATCGGTGCTGCGCTTCGACTTCGCGTACGACGGCGGCGGCCCGGCCAAGGGCGGCACGGGCACGCTGTTCGTCAACGACGAGAAGGTCGCCGAAGGGCGGATCGAGCACACCCAGCTCGGCATCTTCTCGGCCGACGAGACCGCCGACGTCGGCATCGACCTCGGCACGCCGGTGGTCGAAGCCATCGGTGCGGAAGCGAAGTCGCGCTTCACCGGCCGCATTCCGAAGCTCACGGTGCAAGTGCGCTAGCCGCGGCAAGGCAGGCCCATGTCGGCGCAACTCTCGAAGGGGGCGCAGCCGCCCGGCATGCACGTGCTGGCCAAGCCGATCGGCTCGATCTGCGACATCGCCTGCGACTACTGTTTCTACCTGGAGAAGCGCGAGCTCTACCCGCGCGGGCAGTCGTTCAAGATGTCCGAAGAGGTGCTCGCACGGTACATCGAGCAGTACGTCCGGTCGCAGCCGACGCCGGTGGTCGAGTTCGTCTGGCACGGCGGCGAGCCGACGCTGCTCGGCGTGGACTTCTTCCGCCGCGTGGTCGAGCTGCAGAAGCCGTATCGCGGCGTGAAGGAGATCCGCAACGCACTGCAGACCAACGCGATGCGGCTCGACGACGAGTGGTGCGAGTTCTTCAAGGCCAACGACTTCTTCATCGGCGTCAGCCTCGACGGCCCGCGCGAAGTCCACGACCGCTACCGCAAGGGCCGCCACGGCGAGCCGACGTTCGACCGCGTGATGGACGGCGTGCGCCTGCTGCAGCAGCACGGCGTCGAGTTCAACGTGCTCGCCTGCGTCGGCAACGAGACCGCGCAGCGGCCGATCGAGGTCTACCGCTTCTTCAGGGACGCCGGCATCCGCTACATCCAGTTCACGCCGATCGTCGAGCGCGCAGCCGACCCGCAGACGCAGGCGATCAAGCTGTGGCTGGCACGACCATCGGCGCTCGACCGGCCCGAGCCCAACACGCAGGTGACGCCGTGGACCGTCGAGCCCGAGGCGTACGGCGACTTCCTGATCGCCATCTACGAGGAGTGGGTGCGCCACGACGTCGGCCAGGTCTTCGTGATGAACTTCGAATGGGCGCTGACCGCCTGGCTCGGCGAGCCGTCGCCGGTGTGCATCTTCTCCAGGCAGTGCGGACGCGCGGTCGCGATGGAGCACGACGGCAGCGTGTTCGCCTGCGACCACTACGTCTACCCCGAGTACCGGCTCGGCAACGTGCTCGATGACGAACTCGGCGCGATGGTCGAGCGCTCGGTCGCCTCGGGCTTCGGGCCGCACAAGGAGACCTCGCTGCCGCGCTACTGCCGCGAGTGCGAAGTGCGCGACGCCTGCTGGGGTGGCTGCCCGAAGCACCGCTTCGCCACCACGCCCGACGGCGAACCGGGACTGCACTACCTGTGTGTGGGCTACAAGAAGTTCTTCCGCCACATCCGCAAGTACCTGCGCGCGATGACCACGCTGATCGAGAACGACCTGCCGGTGTCGGCGATCATGCAGGCGATCGATCGCCCGCTGATCGTCACGCGCGGGCCGCGTGCATAGAGCACGGCTTCGGCGGCGTCATCGAGGTTTCCGATCGACCCGTGCGCGAAGCGCTTGCACAGATGCACCGCTGAACGCCGGTGCGATGACGCCGGTTGGTGCAAGGTGCTGCGCGGTCCGGCACCGCGGAGCGATCACCTCGCCCGCGCCAGCAGCCAGATGCCCGCCAGCACGAACGCGGTGCCCGCCACCGTCCAGCCGGTAAACGGCTCGCCGAGCAGCAGCACGCCCATCGTAATGGTCGACAGCGGGCCGACCATGCCGGTCTGCGCGGTCAGCGGCGCGCCGATGCGCTCGATGGCGGCCATCACCATCATGATCGGCGCGACAGTGCAGACCACCGCGTTGAGCAGCGACAGCCACAGCACCGGCGTGGCCACCGCGGCCGCGACGAGCGGCTCGACGGCCAGGAACTGCGCGATGCACAGCGCGCACGCCACCGACGAGGCCAGGCCGGTGAGGCGCATCGAGCCCAGGCGCCGCACCTCCTCGGCGCTGATCACCAGGTACAGCGCATAGCTCACTGCGCTGGCGAATACCAGCGCGGCGCCGAGCACGGCATCGGGCGCATCGAGCGTCAGCTCGTGGCCGAACACCAGCGCGACGCCGACGTAGCTCACCGCCATCGCGCCGAGCTGGCGCAGGCTGACCCGTCGCCGATAGATGAGCCACGACAGCAGCAGCACCAGCGTCGGGTTCAGGTACAACACCAGCCGCTCGAGGCTGGCGGTGACGTACTTCAGGCCGGCGAAGTCGAGAAAGCTCGCCAGGTAGTAGCCGAAGAAGCCGAGCATCGCCACCACGCGCCAGTCGCGCGCCGTGAGCGGCTGGCGGCCGCGCCCCGCCCACCAGGCCAGCGCCACGAACATCGGCAGCGCGAACAGCATGCGGTACATGATCAGCGTGACCGCATCGACGCCGTAGCGGTAGGCAAGCTTGACGATGATCGCCTTGCCCGAGAACGCGATCGCACCGACGGTGGCCAGCGCGATGCCGCTGCCGATGCGGCTGCCGCTCACTGCAGCGGCGCCGGGCGCGGCGCTCATGCGATGCGAGCGCCGCGCGCGCTCACGGCGCCTTGGAGGTGGTGGTGGTTTCGGTCCAGCCGCCGCCGAGCACCTTGTACAGCACCACCTGGTTCTGCGCCTGCGCAAGGCGCGACTGCAGCGCCAGCGTCTGCGTCGCGAAAAGCGAACGCTGCGAGTCGAGCAGGTCGAGGCTCGAGGCCACGCCGTTGCGGAAGCGCAGGTCGACCAGACGGTTGCGCGCGCTCTCGGCCTGCACCGTGAGGTCGAGCTGGCGTGCCTCTTCGCTCAACGTGTCGCGGCCGGCCAGCGCGTCTGACACTTCGCGGAACGCCGTCTGCACGGTCTTGTCGTACTGCGCCAGCGCGGCGTCGCGGCTGGCGTCGGCCAGGCGGTTGATGGCGCGGTTGCGGCCGGAGTCGAACAGCGTCAGCAGCGCCTGCGGCGCCACGCTCCAGCCCCAGCTTCCGCCCTTGAACAGGCCCGAGAACTCGCTGGCCACGCTGCCGGCGCTGGCGGTGATGGTCACCTGCGGAAAGTACGCCGCGCGCGCGGCGCCGATGTTGAAGTTGGCGGCGACGAGCTGCTGCTCGGCCGCCAGGATGTCGGGGCGCCGCTGCAGCACGCTGGCCGGCATTCCCACCGGCAGCGCGGGAAACGCCGGCATCTCGGCCAGCGACGGGGCGCCTTCGGGCAGGTCGGCCGGCAGCGGCGCGCCCACCAGCAGCACCAGCAGGTTCTGGTCGAGCGCGCGCGCGCGCTGCACCTGCGACAGCGCGGCGCGCGCGCTGGACACCACCGACTGCGCCAGCCGCAGGTCGAGCTCGGACGCCGCGCCGTTGTCGAAGCGCAGCTGCGTCAGGCGCAGCGATTCGACGCGCGAGTCCAGCGTCTCCTGTGTCAGCTTGAGCAGCTCGTCGTCGGCCAGCAGCGACAGGTGCACCGCGGCCACCGACGCGATCAGCGCGATCTGGGTCGCGCGGCGGCCGTCCTCGGCCGACACCGCCTGCGCCTGGGCGGCGTCGCTCAGGCTGCGCAGGCGGCCGAAGAAATCGAGCTCGAACGCGGTGACGAGCAGGCCCGCGCTGTAGGTGGTGACCGAGTTGCCGTTGGGCAGCGCCTGGCGGTTGCCGCCGATGCCGGCACTGACGGTGGGCCACAGGCTCGCGTGCTGGATCTGCCACCGCGCCTGCGCCTGTTCGACGTTGAGCGCGGCGAGGCGCAGGTCGCGGTTGTTCTGCAGCGCCAGCTCGATCAGCCGCTGCTGGCGCGGGTCGGTGAACACCTGGCGCCACTCCAGGTCGGCCGCGGCGGGGCCGGCGGCGGTGTCGGGCGTCGTGGTCGGAAAGCGCTCGGCCACCGCCAGCGGGGGCCGCTCGTACGGCGGCACCATCGAGCACGCCGCCAGCAGCGTGGCCGCACACAGCGGGGCGAGCGCGCGGCGCAGGCGCATCGGCATCGCCGTCACTCCTTGGCCGCCGTGTCGGCCGCGGGCGCGCCGCCGAGCTGCTCGTGGGCGTACATCTTGCGCTGGCGCTCGCTGCCTTTGAAGATGCGGCGGACGAAGACGAAGAACACCGGCACGAAGAACACCGCGAGCAAGGTGGCGCTGATCATGCCGGCCATCACACCGGTGCCGATCGCGCGCTGGCTGGCCGAGCTGGCGCTGGAGGCCACCACCAGCGGCGAGACGCCGAAGATGAACGCGATCGACGTCATCAGGATCGGTCGGAAGCGCAGGTGGCACGCCTCGAGCGTGGCCTCGACCAAACTCTTGCCCTGCGCGTGCAGGTCCTTGGCGAACTCGATGATCAGGATCGCGTTCTTCGACGACAGGCCGATCACCGCGATCAGGCCGACCTTGAAGAACACGTCGTTGGGCATGCCGCGAATCGTCACGCCGAGGATCGCCCCCAGCACGCCGAGCGGCACCACCAGCATCACCGACACCGGGATGCTCCAGCTCTCATACAGCGCAGCCAGCGCCAGGAACACCGCCAGCAGCGAGAACGCGATCAGCGCCGTGGTCTGCGCGCCGGCCAGCTGCTCCTCGCGCGACAGGCCGGTCCACTCGAACGCGAAGCCAGGCGGCAGCTGCGCGGCCAGGCGCTCCATCTCGGCCATCGCCTCGCCGGTGCTGTGGCCGTGCGCGGCGTCGCCGGCCAGGCGCATCGCCGGGTAGCCGTTGTAGCGCACGGTCTGCATCGCGCCGACCGCCCAGCGCGTGCTGGCGAAGGCCGACAGGGGCACCAGCTTGCCCTGCGAGTTCACCACGTTGATGTTCAGCAGATCGCTCGGCTGCATGCGCGCGGGCGCGTCGGCCTGCACCACCACGCGCTGCAGCCTGCCGCGATTGGGGAAATCGTTGACGTAGGCCGAGCCGAGCGCGGTCGACAGCGACGCATTGACGGCTTCGAACGACACGCCGAGTGCGGCCGCGCGATCGCGGTCGATGTCGAGCTGCAGCTGCGGCGCGTCTTCCAGCCCGTCGGGGCGCACGCCGGTGATGATCTTGCTCTGGCTGGCCATCGCCAGCATCTGGTTGCGTGCAGCCAGAAGCGCCGCGTGGCCGTTGCCGCCGCGGTCCTGCAGGCGGAAGTTGAAGCCGGTGGCGGTGCCGAGCTCGGGGATCGACGGCGGCGACAGCGCGAAGATGAAGGCGTCGCGCACCTGCATCAGCGCGCCGAACGCGCGCCCCGCCAGCGCCTGCGCCGAATGCTCGGGGCCCTTGCGCTCGCTCCAGTCCTTCAGCGGCACGAAGGCCAGGCCGGCGTTCTGCCCCTGGCCGGAGAAGCTGAAGCCCATCACGGCAACCATGCTCTGCACTTCGGGCTGCTTGAGCATGAAGCCCTCGACCTGCTGCATCACCTGCAGCGTGCGACTCTGCGTGGCGCCTGGCGGCAACTGCACGTTGACGATCAGGTAGCCCTGGTCCTCGTTGGGCAGGAACGACGCCGGCAGGCGCAGGAACATCCACACCACCAGCGCCACCAGCAGCACGAACACCACCATCATGCGGCCCACGCGTTTGAGCACCCACGCGACGCCGCTTTCGTACCTGTGCGTGGTGCGTTTGAAACCGCGGTTGAACCAGCCGTAGAAGCCGCCCTTCTCGAGGTGGTGACCGGCCTGCACGGGTTTCAGCAACGTGGCGCACAAGGCGGGCGTCAGCGACATCGCCAGGAAGGCCGAGAACAACATCGAACTCACCATCACCAGCGAGAACTGGCGGTAGATGTTGCCCACCGAGCCGGCGAAGAACGCCATCGGAATGAACACGGCCGCCAGCGTCACCGTGATGCCGATGATCGCCGCGGTGATCTGGCCCATGGCCTTGCGCGTGGCCTCGCGCGGAGGCAGGCCCTCCTCGCTCATGATGCGCTCGACGTTCTCGATCACCACGATGGCATCGTCGACCAGGATGCCAACCGCCAGCACCATCGCGAACATCGTCAGCACGTTGATCGTGTAGCCGAGCGAGAACATCAGCGTGAACGAGCCCATCAGCGCCACCGGCACCACGATGGCCGGGATCAGCGTGTAGCGAAGGCTCTGCAGGAACAGGAACATCACCAGGAAGACGAGGGCCATCGCCTCGAGCAGCGTCTCGACCACCTGCCGGATCGAGATGCGGACGAAGCGCGAACTGTCGTACGGGATCTCGTACTTCATGCCCTTGGGGAAGTACTTCGACAGCTCGTCCATCCGCTTGTGCACCGCGGTGGCGGTGGCCAGCGCATTGCCGGTGGGCGACAGCTGCACGCCGATGCCGGTGGACGGGTTGCCGTTGAGCCGCGCCGAGGTGGCATAGCTCTGGCCGCCGAGCTCGATGCGCGCCACATCGCGCAGCCGCACCGTCGAGCCGTCGGCGTTGGCGCGCAGCATGATGTCGCCGAATTCCGCGACGTCGTCGAGCTGCCCGTTCACCACCACGGTGGCGCTGATCTGCTGGCCCTGCACGATCGGCAGATCGCCCATCGTGCCGGAGGACACCTGCGCGTTCTGACCACGGATCGCCGCATTGACGTCGCCGGTCGACAGGCCGTAGCCCACCAGCTTGGCCGGGTCGATCCAGATGCGCATCGCGCGCTCGGTGCCGAACAGCTGAGCCTGGCCGACGCCGGGGATGCGTTGGATTTCGGGCAGCACGTTGCGAGCCGCATAGTCGCCTAACGCCACCGGGTCGAACGAGCCGTCGGTGGTGGACAGGATCGTGAACAGCAGGATGTTGCTGCGCGCCCTGTCGACGCGCACGCCTTGCTGCGTGACGGCCGCCGGAAGCCGCGGAGCGGCGCGGCTCAGCCGGTTTTGCACGTCGACCTGCGCCAGCGCGGGGTCGGTGCCGGTCTCGAAGGTCAGCGTGATCTGGCCCGAGCCGTTGGCCTGCGCTACCGACTCCATGTAGATCAACCCTGGCGAGCCGTTCATCTCCTGCTCGATCACGCTGAGCACGCTCTCCTCGAGCGTCTGCGCCGAGGCGCCGGGATAGAACGCCGACACGGTGATCGACGGCGGCGCCACGGTGGGGTACTGCGCGACCGGCAGCAGCCTGACCGAGACACCGCCCATCACCAGGATGAACAGCGCGATCACCCAGGCGAAGATCGGGCGGTCGATGAAGAAGCGCGGCATCGTCGCGGCCCTCTACGGTGCCTTGCCGCCGTCGGCGGCCGATGCCGCCGAGGCCGGTGCGCTCGCGCGCGGGGCACCGCCGGACCACGGCACCGGATTGACCGGCGCGCCGGGCACCATCATCTTCTGGAAGCCCTCGACGATGACGCGCTCGCCGGCCTGCAGGCCCGACAGCACGATCCAGTCGTTGCCCTGCGAGTCGCCGAGCTGCACCGCGCGCGTCTGCGGCTTGTTCTCGGGGCCCACCACCAGCACGCTGTCGCCCTGCGCGGTGCGCGTCACCGCCTGCTGCGGCAGCAGCACCGCCGACGGCAGCTCGGCCTGCGCGATGCGCACGCGCACGTACTGCCCCGGCAGCAGCAGTCCGTCGGGGTTGGGCACCTCGGCGCGCAGCGTGACCTGGCCCGACGTCGGGTCGACCGTGAGGTCGGTGAACAGCAGCTTGCCCGGCCGCGGCAGCTCGCTGCCGTCGTCGAGCACGATGCGCACCTCGGCCGCCTCGGTGTTGGGCACCTTGCGCAGCTTCTTGGCCGCCATCAGCTTGCGCAGCCGCAGCACCTCGACGTTGGGCTGCGTGAAGTTGACGTAGACGCTGCCGATCTGCTGCACGGTGGCCAGCAGCGTCGCCTCGGCGGCGCTGACCAGCGCCCCCTCGGTCACCGCTGCGCGGCCGATGCGCCCGGCGATCGGTGCCGTCACGCTCGCATACGCGAGGTTGAGCCTGGCGGTCTGCACCGCAGCCAGGCCCGCGGCCACGTCGGCCTCGGCCTGCAGGCGCGACGATTCGGCGTTGACGTAGTCCTGCTGGCTGATCGCCTTGGCTTCGGCCAGCGGCTTGTAGCGCGTGGCCAGCTCGGTGGCCATCGCGCGGTTGGCCTGCGCCTTGGCCAGCGCGGCGCTGGCCTGGTCGAGCGCAGCCTGGTATGGCGCGGGGTCGATCTGGAACAGCGGCTGGCCCATCTTGACATCGCTGCCCTCGACGAACAGGCGCTTGAGCACGACGCCGTTGACGCGCGCGCGCACCTGCGCGATGCGCAGCGGCTCGATGCGCCCGGGCAACTCGGTGCTCAGCACCACCGCGCGCGGCTGCACCGTCACCACGCCCACCGGCGCGGGCGGCATCGCCGGGGGTCCGCCGCCCGCACCGGCGGGCGGGCCGCCCTCCTTGCCGCCGCAAGCCGCGAGCAGCAACGCGACCGTGCCGAGCAGCGCCGCGCGTTCGACGACAACACCAAGACCGACAGCCGACGAAGGCGATCTCATGGGGGAGGGGCGGCGCCTCGGCGCCGTACGACGCGAAGCGGTCGATGATAAGCGCTCGCGCGCAGCGTGGCCTTTCGAGGCGCGGCAGTCAGCGCAGCGTGAAGCCGGCGTAGCCGTCGCGCGCCACCGCGGCGCAACGCTCGGCGTACGCCGGAAAGCCACCGGCCATCGGCATGAAGATGCGCGGCTTGCCCGGGATGTTGGCGCCGAGGTACCACGAGTTGCAGTCGAGGAAGACCGTCTGCTGTGCGATTGCGTTGCCGAGCGCGACCCACGCGGCCTCGGCCTCTTCGGTGGCTTCGATCGAAGCGTGGCCGTGCGCATCGAGCCAGGCGATGCAGTCGGCGATCCAGTCGACGTGGTGCTCGATCGACACGATCACGCTGGTGAAGGCCGACGTGCTGCCGGCGCCCACCAGGTTGAACAGGTTCGGGAATCCGGCCACCGCGAGCCCGAGGTAGTTCGACGGCCCTGCGCGCCACTTGTCGCGGATGTGCAGCCCGGCGCGGCCGCGCAGGTCGATGCGCGTCAGCGGGCCGGTGAAGGCGTCGAAGCCGGTGGCCAGGATCAGCGTGTCGAAGGCGAACTCGCTGCCGCCGGTCACGAGGCCGCGCGGCGTGATGCGTTCGATCGGCGCGGCGCTGACGTCGACCAGCGTCACGTTGTCGCGGTTGTAGGTGTCGTAGTAGCCGGTGTCGACGCACAGGCGCTTGCAGCCGATCGGGTGCGTCGGGCACAGTCGCTCGGCGACGATCGGATCGCGCACGATCTGCCGGATCTTGCCGCGCACGAACTCGGCGCAGGCGTCGTTGGCACGCAGGTCGGTCAGCGTGTCGACGAACGCGCCGAGCAGGCTGAAGCCGCCGATGCGCCAGCGCTCCTCGAACTGCCGCTCGCGCTCCTCGGCGCTGACCTGCATCGTCGGCAGCGGATGCGGCGCGAGCTCGCAGCCGAAGCCCGAGCGCATGCGGCGGTTGCGCGCGCGAAAGCCGCTGTAGTCGGCCTTGATGCGCGCCTCGTACCGCGGATCGAGCGGCCCGTTGTGTGCCGGCACCGCATAGGCAGCGGTGCGCTGGAAGACTGTGAGCGTGCGCGCCTCCCGCGCCACGATCGGGATCACCTGCACCGCCGACGAGCCGGTGCCGACCACCGCGACGTCGCGGCCACCGAAGTCGAACGGCTCGTGTGGCCACTGCGCGGTGTGCAGCACCGGGCCTTCGAAGCGCTCGAGTCCCGGGAACGCCGGCGTGTTGGGCGACGACAGCGGGCCGATCGCCATCACGACGAAGCGTGCATCGATCGTGTCGCCGCGGTCGGTGTCCACGCGCCACCGCGACGCGGCCTCGTCGAAATGCGCGGCGACGACGCGCGTGCTCAGGCGGATGTCGCGCCGCAGGTCGAAGCGGTCGGCCACGTGGTCGGCGTAGCGCAGCAGCTCGGGCTGCGACGCATAGCGTTCGCTCCAGTGCCACTGCTGCTGCAGCGCCTCGTCGAACGAGTACGAGTATTCGAGGCTCTGGATGTCGACCCGCGCGCCCGGGTAGCGGTTGGCCCACCAGGTGCCGCCGACGCTCGGTGCGGCTTCGATCACCTGCACGCGCAGGCCTTGGCCGCGCAGCTTGTGCAAGCCGTACAGGCCGCCGAAGCCGGCGCCGACGATGAGGACATCAAGCATCCGCTGCGCGTCTGTGTTGTGCGTGAGAGCCCGCGGGTCGCGCCCCGCCGGCGGTCACTTTCATTTGCTGGCCCAAATGAAAGTAACCAAAGCAAAGTGCCTGAAAACCGATCTGACCGGCTCGCTTGGCTACAACCCACGAAGCAGATCGGTTCGACTCCATCGCTCGCTGGCCGCGGATGCGGTGCATCCGCGAAAGTCGGTGCCGCATACGGAACCGGTTTCCTTCGTGGTTTGTTGCCACGGCAGCGAGCCAGATCGTATTAGCCCCTTTGCTTTGGCTACTTTCATTTGGGGCCGCAAATGAAAGTAGCTCGCCTGCCGGGCGAGACCGGCGGGCTCCCACGAAAGGCTCAAAAGCCAGCCGCAAGCCCATCACGCCGAGGGTCGCTGGCCGCGACGTACCCTTCGACAGAAGGATCGCCCAGCCGCCAGATGAACTGGCCGGCGCCGAGGTCCATGTAGCTGTCGAACCTCGGTTCGATGCGGTGACCGAGCGCGATCAGCCCGGCCACGGTGTCGCGGTTCATCTCGGGCTCGACCTCGACGCTCAGCCCGCCGTCGAAGCGCCAGCGCGGCGCGTCGCACGCGGCCTGCGGGTTTTGCTTGTGGTCGATCATGCGCACCAGCGTCTGCAGGTGGCCCTGCGGCTGCATGTTGCCGCCCATCACGCCGAAGCTCATCTGCGGCTGGCCATCCTTGGTGAGGAACGCCGGGATGATGGTGTGGAACGGCCGCTTGCCCGGCGCCACCAGGTTGGGGCTGTTGGGGTCGAGCGAGAAACCGTGGCCGCGGTTCTGCAGGCTGATGCCCCACTCGGGCACGCACACGCCCGAACCGAAGCCCATGTAGTTGCTCTGGATGAAGCTGACCATCATGCCGCGCTCGTCGGCGGCCGTGAGGTAGATGGTGCCGCCCTTGGGCGGCGTGCCGGCTTCGAACGCCTGCGCCCGCTTGGGGTCGATCAGCTTGGCGCGCTCCTTCAGGTAGGCGCGGTCGAGCATCTGCGCCGGCGTCACGCTCATCGCCGACGGCTCGGCCACGTAGCGGTAGGTGTCGGCGAAGCCGAGCTTCATCGCCTCGATCAGCAGGTGCTGCGCGGCCACGTCGTCGATCGGCATGTCGGCCAGGCCGAAGTGCTCGGCGATGCCCAGCGCGATCAGCGCCGCGATGCCCTGCCCGTTGGGCGGGATCTCGTGCAGCCGGTAGCCGCGGTAGTCGACGCAGATCGGCTCCACCCACTGCGGCTCGTAGCCGGCCAGGTCCGACGCGCGCAGCGCGCCGCCTTGGGTCAGCGCCTGCCGCTCGATCGCCTGCGCGATCTCGCCGCGGTAGAACGCCTCGCCACGCGTGGCCGCGATGACGCGCAGCGCCCGGGCGGCACCGGGCATGCGCATCAGCTCGCCCACCTCGGGCGGACGGCCGTGCGGCAGGAACACCTCGGCATAGCCCGGTTGCGACACCAGCTCCTTCACCGCGAACGCGAGGCGCCACTTCTGCTGCACGATCACCGGCACCGCGTAGCCGCGCTCGGCGATGTCGATCGCAGGTGCCAGCAGGTCGCCGAACGGCAGCTTGCCGAAGCGCTGGCTCATCGCCGCCCACGACGCCACCGCGCCCGGCACCGTGACCGAGCCCCAGCCGCGCGCCGGAGGCGCGGCGCCGCCGCCGTGCTGATCGCGAAAGTACTGTGGCGTCCACAGCGCGGGGGCCGGCCCCGACGCGTTGAGCCCGTGCAGGCGCGTGCCGTCCCACAGGATGCAGAAGGAATCCGAGCCGAGGCCGTTGCTGCACGGCTCGACCAGCGTCATCACCGCGGCCGCGGCGATGGCCGCGTCGACCGCGTTGCCGCCGGCGGCGATCATGCGCAGGCCGGCCTGTGCGGCCAGCGGGTGCGAGGTCGCGACGATGTTGCGCGCGAACACCGGCCGGCGCTGCGTGGCGTAGCCGGTCTTGAAGTCGAAAGCCTGCATGGCTGGATCCGTGGCGTCGAAGCGCCCATCGTAGTCGTTGGCGCGGACGCGGCCGGCGCAAAGCTGATCGCCGTTGCGATCAAAGGTGGCCGCGGTGCGGTCAGTCGAGCAGCGTCTCGCCGACCAGGCGCCGCACCACCGGCGGCTGGCTGCCGATGTGAAAGCTCAGGCGCCGCTCGCGCAGGCCGGCGTCGCCGGCGGTGAAGCGCTCGAGCCGGCGCTGGTGCTCCCACCAGGTCTCGTCGACGAAGTACTCGACGTAGCGCCCGGGCACCGCGGCGTCGCGGAACAGGCCCCACGACAGCGCGCCCTGGCGCAGCCGCGCGCGGCGCGTCAGCTGCATCACGTCGGCGAACTCGCGCGCACGCGCCGGGTCGATCTGGTACTCGACGGTGACCATCACCGGGCCATCGTTGCCGTCGATCGCGATCGCCGGCTCGGGCGCCGGCCCGGCCGGCGCGGGCAGGTGCTCGTCGGGGTTGCCGCGCTCGAGCGACAGCCGCTGCGTCAGCAGCACCATCAGCACGCCGAAGCCGGCTGACG
>DATIFD010000371.1:0-2428 GCA_035455385.1 Burkholderiaceae bacterium | reverse complement strand
CGGATGCCGAAGCTCTTCGCGAGCACGACGATCGAGCGGCCCTCGGGCGTCTCGTCCGCCAGCGACGCCAGCTGCGCGGCGTCGGCGAGCTCTCTTTCGGGAACCCCCGGCGCGGGCCAGAACTTGGCAGCCTGCCGGTTGCCGAGCGTGATGGTCCCGGTCTTGTCGAGCAGCAGGACGTCAACGTCGCCGGCCGCCTCGATCGCGCGGCCGGACGTCGCGACGACGTTGGCCTGGATCATCCGGTCCATCCCGGCGATTCCGATCGCAGAGAGCAGGCCGCCGATCGTGGTCGGGATCAGGCACACCAGCAGCGCGACCAGCACCACCACCGTGACCGCCTGGCCCTGCTTTGAGCTTTCCACCGCATACGACGAGAACGGCAGCAGCGTCACCGTTGCGAGCAGAAACACGATGGTCAACTTGGCGAGCAGGATGTCGAGCGCGATCTCGTTGGGCGTCTTGTGGCGCTTGGCGCCCTCGACCATCGCGATCATGCGGTCGACGAAGGTCTCACCGGGGTCGACCGTGACCCGCACGACGATCCAGTCCGACAGCACCTTGGTGCCGCCGGTCACCGCCGAGAAGTCGCCGCCGGATTCGCGGATCACCGGCGCCGACTCGCCGGTGATCGCGCTCTCGTCGACCGACGCCACGCCTTCGATCACCTCGCCATCGGCCGGAACGATGTCGCCGGCACCGACGAGCACGACGCTGCCACGGCGCAACTCGGTCGATTCGATCGGGTGCCACTTCGAATCGTGGCGCGGTTCGTCGAGCAGCTTGGCCCAGGTCTGCTTCTTCAGTGTGCGCAGCGACGCCGCCTGCGCCTTGCTGCGGCCCTCGGCCAGCGCCTCGGCGAAGTTGGCGAACAGCACTGTGAACCACAGCCACAGTGTGATCGCCAGGATGAAACCGGGCGACGCCTCGCCCTTGCCTGCGAACGCCTGCACGCACAGCACCGTGGTGATGATGCTGCCGACGTAGACGACGAACATCACCGGGTTGCGCCACTGCACCGCGGGCGAGAGTTTCCTGAACGACTCGACGATCGCCGGCCTGACCAGCGCGGGGTCGAACAGACCGAAGGTCTTGCGCGTCATGCCATGGTTACTTCCAGAGCATCAGGTGCTCGACCACCGGCCCGAGGGCCAGCGCCGGCACGTAGTTCAGCAGGCCCACCAACAGCACCGTGCCGATCAGCAGCAGCACGAACAGCGGCCCGTGCGTCGGCATCGTGCCGGCGGTGACGGCCAGCCGCTTCTTCGCGGCCAGCGAGCCGGACAGCGCCAGCACCGGCACCAGCACCGCGAAGCGGCCGATCCACATCGCGATGCCGAGCAGGCTGTTGTAGAAGGGGTTGTTGACACCCAGCCCCGCGAACGCGCTGCCGTTGTTGTTGCCCGCCGAGCTGAACGCATACAGCACTTCGGAGAAGCCGTGCGCGCCGGGGTTGGCCATCGTGGCGCGGCCGGCGTCGCTCATCACCGCGATCGCGGTGCCGCCGAGCACGACCAGCGGCACCACGAGGATCGCGATCGAGCTCATCTTCATCTCGTAGGCCTCGATCTTCTTGCCGAGGTACTCGGGCGTGCGGCCGATCATCAGGCCGGCGATGAACACCGCGATGATCGCGAACACCAGCATGCCGTACAGGCCCGAACCGACGCCGCCGAACACCACCTCGCCGAGCTGGATGTTCAGCATCGGGATCAGGCCGCCCAGCGGCGTGTACGAATCGTGCATCGAATTGACCGAGCCGTTGGACGCCACCGTGGTCGCCGAGGCCCACAGGCCCGAGTCGGCGATGCCGAAGCGCGCTTCCTTGCCTTCCATGTTGCCGCCGGGCTGCAGCACGCTCTCGGTCTGGTCGACTCCGAGCGACGCGAACTGCGGGTTGCCCTGCTGCTCGAACGCCATCGCGGCGATCGTCAGGCCGACGAACATCAGGCCCATCGCCGCGAACACCGCCCAGCCCTGGCGCCGGTCGCCGACCATGTGGCCGAAGGTGAAGCACAACGCCGCCGGGATCAGCAGGATCGACAGCACCTCGACGAAGTTCGACGCCGGCGTCGGGTTCTCGTACGGATGCGACGAGTTGACGTTGAAGAAGCCTCCGCCGTTGGTGCCCAGCTGCTTGATCGCGATCTGCGACGCCGCAGGGCCCATCGGCAGGCTCTGGGTGTCGGTGCTCTTGTCCTTGAGCACCGGTTCGCCCTTGTCGTTCTTCACCGGCAGGCCGTCGGCACCGACCTTGGGCTCCTGGTACCTGACGACTTCGAGCGTCTTCGCATCCTGGTAGGCGGCGAAGTTCTGCACCACGCCCTGCTGCACCAGCACCAGCGCGACGACGATCGACAACGGCAGCAGCAGCCACAGCGTGACGCGTGTCAGGTCGACCCAGGCGTTGCCGACGCCCTTGGCACCG
>DATIFD010000370.1:0-2726 GCA_035455385.1 Burkholderiaceae bacterium | reverse complement strand
GTCTGAGCTGCGTGGCCTGACGGCCACGATGCGACGCGCGGTCGACGAGCTGGAGCGCAACCCCGCGGTGCTGCTGCAGGGCCCGCCCCCGGCGCGCCGCGGCCCCGGCGAATGAGGCCGCGCATGCGCCGCGGTCCTTGGCTCGCCTTCGCGGCCTTGCTGCTCGGCCCGGGCTGCAGCGTGCTGCCGTCCGCGCGCTCGGATGCGCCCACGCTGCACGTGCTCGACGCGCGTCCCGCGGCGGCCGCGGCGCCGGCCCGACGCGCACTCGTGCTGGCTGTCGGCACGCCGCGCGCAGCCCCCGCGCTCGACTCCGCCGCGATGCTGTACGTGCAGCAGGAGCACGCGCTGGAACGCTACGCGACGCACCGCTGGGCCGACGCGCCGGCACGCCTGATCGCCCCGTTGTTGACGCGCACGCTCGACGACACGGGTGCCTTCAGTGCCGTGGTGCCTGCCAACGGCGTGCCGGCCGACCTGCGGCTCGATACCGAATTGCTGCAGCTGCGCCAGAGCTTCCTGGTGCGGCCGAGCCGCATCGAGCTCGCGCTGCGGTTTCAGCTCGTCGATCTGGCCGCCCGGCGTGTTCTGGCCACGCGCTACGTCGAAGTCGACGAGAGCGCGCCGACCGACGACGCACCCGGCGGCGTGGCCGCCGCAAACGCGGCGCTGGCGCGCGCATTGGCGCAGGCGGCGGCCTGGTGCATCGAGCAAACGGCGGCGCCGGTGCCCGCTCGCCCGGCGCAGCCGCAGTAGCCTGGCCTCGGATCACGGCTCGAGGCGCCCGCCACCCTGTTCGTCGACTGAACCCGGGCGGTGCGCCGATGGCGTGCGGCAGCCCGGCCCAGGCGCCGGCGGCTACATAACCGCCGCGCAGATGCACATCACGAATATGTGGTTCGTCGCGCGGCCTGCTGCGGCTAGATTGGTTGCCGACGCGCGCCGATGGCGCGCCCAGCCACGAATGCACGATGACGCCGCACGCCAGCCCCACCGCCGCCAACCCCGTCCACCGGCCCCTGCCCGCCCGGTTCGACGATGACGGGTTCCTTCAGCATGGCGAGCCCTGGACGCCCGCGCTGGCCGAGCAGATCGCGGCCGACGAAGGCGTCCGTCCACTCGGCGCCAAGCACTGGGAGGTGATCGAGCTGGTGCGCCAACGCTACTTCGCGATCGGCGCGCTTCCGGTGATGCGCCTGATCTGCCGCGCCGCGGGCATCGAGCCCGGCCAGTCGCATCGCCTGTTCCCCAGCTGCCGCAGCCTCTGGCGCATCGCCGGCCTGCCCGATCCGGGCGAGGAAGCCAAGGCGTACATGAACTGACGGCACGCGGCCGTCGCGAACACCCGCGCCGGCCGCGCACCGCACCGCTACCAGCGGTTGCGCAGCTCGCGCAGCTTGATGAACACCGTGCGGGCGTCGGGCCGCTCGGGCAGATCGGGAAACGCCTCGCGCAGCCTGGAGATCACGCTTGCGCTGGTGAGGCGGAAGAAGGTGTTGAAGCGCTTCTCGTCGGCCAGCGTGGTGACGATCGCGGTCTGCGGGTCGTGGCCGGTGACCTTGGGCAGCAGCGCCTTCGCGTCGGCGTTGTCGGGCTCGCGCGACAGCGTGAACTTGAGGTTGTTCTCGATGTAGTCGTGCCCCGGGTAGACGCGCGTGTCGTCGGGCAGCGTGGCGAGCTGGTTGGCGAAGGTGGCATACAGCTCGCCAGGGTCGCCGCCGTTGTGGCAGTTGCCCGCGCCGGCGTTGAACAGCGTGTCGCCGGAGAAGATCGCCGCTTCGTCGCCGTGCGCGCGCAGGCAGATGTGGCACATCGTGTGCCCCGGCGTGTCCATGCACTCGAGCTCGACGCTCCTGCCGACCTTGATCACGTCGCCCGCCTTGACGCCGCGGTCGACGCCGGCGATCTTGCCGCCGGCCTTGTGGTGCGCGATCAGCTTGGCGCCGGTGGCGGCCACCATCGCCGCGTTGCCGCCGGTGTGGTCGTGGTGCTCGTGGGTATTCAGGATCTGCGTGATGCGCCAGCCGTTGCGCTTGGCCGCAGCCAGGCACTTGCCGTGGTCCAGCGGGTCGATCGCCAGCGCCTCGCCCGTCTCGCCGCAGGCGACGAGGTAGTTGTAGTTGCGGTAGGCGTTGCCGGTCCAGATGCGCTCGACGATCACGGGGTGCTCCTTGGCCGGGGCCATTGTAGGAAGCGAGAGCGCCCGTAGGGCCCCTCCATCACCACGGTGGCCTTCAGCGGCTCCAGCGCCTGCAGGAAATACGCCTTGCTCTGACCGAGGTGGGTGACCCCGAAGCCCAGGTGATCGAACATCGGTCTCCCCGAGATCATGCCGTCCATGCCCGATTGTGGGGTCACGCAGAGGGTTCGCGCGCTCGCCCGGCGACTTGAGCCGCCGCGGCGCGCGCGTCACTGCGCGGGCGCCGGGATCGGGAAGATGCTCATCACCCGCCAGACGCCGCCCGACTTGACGAGCACTTGGTTGAGCAGCGTCCGCGATGTCTGCGCGCTCTGGCCCGGCGCGCCGGTCGTGAACTGCACCGTCGCATGCAGCTGCGCGACGTCGTTCGCAAGCGGTACCACTCGTATGCTCGACGGGTCGGGGTCGAGCCGCCAGGTGCCCTCGTAGAGCTTCGCGAAGCGCTGCAACGCGGCCTCCCGGCCCCACACCGTGATGCCGCGGGTGATCCACAGGAACTGCGGCGAGTCGGCGAGCAGCGCCTCGA
>DATIFD010000369.1:0-2549 GCA_035455385.1 Burkholderiaceae bacterium | reverse complement strand
GAATACGAGCCGAGAAGCATTGTTAATCAATACCTTACGACGCCTGCACAGCTCGATTCTTAGCCCCAATTCAGGACTCCTGACATAGGCGGGCTAACATCCAGAATTCATTTGACTTCTTGGCTTGTGTGCGTAATAATTTATGCGCCACATGGAGGGAGTTTTTGATGCCAACCCAAATGCATCTGCCAGTGCAACCGACGGGAGCTGAAGAGATCAACGCGGTACTCGCGGTTGTGCGCAACAACGGTCAGGTAGCCTACGTCGCCTCCGGCGTACCGGTGTTCACGCACGCCGAGAACGACGCCGTAGGTCAGCGCCTGGCCGCAGTGCAGATGATGGAGCTGGGCTTGGCAGGGCGCGAAGATCTCAGCGCCGCCTTGCACCTGGATCGCAGCACGCTGACTCGCCACAGCCGCAAAGTCAGGACCGAGGGCGTGCTGGGGGTAGTGCAGAGCAAGCGAGGACCCAAGGGTGCGCATCGTTTTACGGCGGAGAAGCGCGAGCGTGCGGCTCAGCTGCTCGATCAGGGCAGCTCGATCCGGCAGGCCGCCGGGCAGGTGGGGGTTAGCGAAGGCACGATTCGCCGGACGCTGCGCCGCGGCGAGCTCGTTGGGGCGGCGCGCAGGCAAGCGAGTCTGCCCAGCGGCCCCAGCGAGCGCAGCCAGCGTGCGGCGCGCGGCGCCGGTGGTGTAGCGGTGCAGCGGCACACCGAACGGGCACTGGCGCGCATGGGGCAACTCCAGGAAGCCGCCCCGGCGTTCGTGGCGGCCGAGGCGCTGCGCTACGGGGGCGCGCTACTGGCGCTGCCGGCGATGCTGGCGCTCGGATTGCTGGAGGCGGGCGAGCAGGCCTATGGTTCGCTCAAGAATGGCTTCTACGGCTTGCGCGCCACGCTGTTGATGCTGACCTTCATGGCGCTGCTGCGGCTGCGTACCCCCGAGCAGTTGCAGGGCCATCCGCCGGGGGAACTGGGCGTGTTGCTGGGACTGGACCGTGCCCCCGAGGTCAAGACCCTGCGGCGCAAGCTGTGGGAGCTGACGGCACGCAAACAGGCCGCGGTGTTCAGCCGGCAGCTCACGCAGCGCTGGGTAAGCGAGAACGCCGAGGCGGTGGGGCTGCTCTATGTCGATGGGCATGTGCGGCCCTATCATGGAAACACCCACAAGCTGCCCAAGGCGAGGGTGGCGCGGCGGCGGCTGTGCATGCCGGCGACCACCGACATCTGGGTGAATCAGCAAGACGCCCAGCCGCTGTTCGTGGTGAGTGCCGAGGCCAATGACAATCTTCTGGCGATGCTGCGTCGGGAGATTCTGCCGCAGGTGCGCGAGCTGGTGGGTGAGCGGCGCGTGACGCTCGCCTTCGACCGGGAGGGTTGGAGCCCGAAGTTCTTCCAGGAAGTGTTCGCCCAGGGCTTCGACGTGCTCACCTACCGCAAGGGGGCCTACGCGGCGTGGCCCAAACGAGCGTTTCGCACGGTGGAGGCCGTGATCGATGGACGCCCGGTGCGCTATGCGCTGGCCGAGCGCTCGATCCGCGTGCTGCCGGGCTTTCGCATGCGCGAGGTGCGCCGGCTGTGCGACAACGGGCATCAGACATCCATTGTGACCACCCGCACGGACTGGCCCATCGAGGTGGTGGCCTGGCGCATGTTCGAGCGCTGGACGCAGGAGAACTTCTTCCGCTACATGCGCCAGCACTTCGCCCTGGATGCGTTGGTGAACTACCAAGTGGAGCCCGCCGACCCCGAGCGCACCATCCCCAACCCCGAGCGCAAGGAACTGGCCAAAGAACTTCGCGCCAGCCGCGCCGCCCTCCAGGAGATCGAACAAGCCTACGGCCAGCAGGCGCGGGCCAACTCCGAAGCGCAGCGGCCCACCATGCGCGGGTTCAAGATCGCGCAGGCCCAATTGAACCGGCAGCTGCGCGAGGCCGAAGCCAAGTGCGAGCAGCTGCGAGCACGCTTGGCACAGTTGCCCAAGCGCGTGCCACTCAACGAGGTGCTCGACGAAGCCGAGATCGTCAGGCTCGCCCCCGAGGCCAAGCACCTCACCGACACCATCAAGATGCTGGCCTTCCGCGCCGAAACCGCGCTGGTGCGCTGTCTGACACTCAATGGGGTGCGCACCGAGGACGATGGACGGGCGCTGGTGCGCGAGATGCTGCTCAGCAGTGCCGACATCGTGCCCCAAGCCGCACAGCAGCGCCTGCTAGTCCGGATTCATTCACTGGCCAATCCGCGACACAACAGAGCCCTGGCCAAGCTCTGTGAAACCCTCAACGCGCTCGAATTCCGTTATCCCGGTACGGACCTGACGCTCGTCTACGAGGCGCCTCCAGTTGCATAAACTTTTCCGCCCATGTCAGGAGCCCTGAAATTAGCTTCGCGGCGCGGCCTCGCACTCACACTGCCGGTCAATAGCTGACGGGGGCGACGTGCTGCTGCCCGACGAGAACACGCCGCCGCGCGCCGGCGACCGCATCCGGTTCGCGGGCGAAGCCGGTGTCGAGGGTCCGCGGCGCCGCGCGTTGAACAACGACGGCGCCGC
>DATIFD010000368.1:0-4065 GCA_035455385.1 Burkholderiaceae bacterium | reverse complement strand
CGGGCCGATGGACTCGGCCCGCGCGGCGAAGCCATATATTATGCCTTGCCCAGCGGCAAGGCGTCAAACCTTCAGCGCAACTCCTTGGCCTGGCGCAGCAGCGTGTCGGCGTCGCTGACCTCGAACTTGCCGGGCGCCTCGACATTGAGCGACATGACGACGCCGTCCTTGACCAGCATCGAGTAGCGGTTCGAGCGCAGGCCCATGCCGCGGGCGGTGAGGTCCAGGGTCAGCCCGGTGGCCTTGGCGAAATCGGCGCTGCCGTCGGCCATCATGCGCACCTTGCCAGCCGTCTTCTGGTCACGGCCCCAGGCACCCATCACGAACGCGTCGTTGACCGACACGCACCAGATCTCATCGACCCCGGCGGCCTTCAGCTCGCCGGCCCTGGCGACGAAGCCCGGCACGTGCTTGGCCGAGCAGGTCGGCGTGTAGGCGCCGGGCAGCGCGAACAAGGCGATCGTCTTGCCGGCGGTGGACTTCTGGATGTCGAAACTGTTGGGGCCGACCGAGCAACCGTTGCCTTCGACCTCGATGAACTCCTGCAGCGTGCCCGCGGGCAGCTTGTCGCCTACCTTGATCATGGACGCGTCTCCTTTGGAAGCGATGAGGCCGGAGCGCGCAGTATTGCAGCGGTCCGGCCCTTCGGGTTGTGCGCGGTGCCAATCACCCCACCGCGCACTCGATGCGGTTCGTCAGACGACGCCAGCCTTTTGCACCAGGCGGGTGACGACCCAGCTCTTGGTCTTGGAGATCGGCCGCGACTCGGCGATCTCGACGGTGTCACCGAGCTTGTACTCACCCTTCTCGTCGTGGGCGTGGTACTTGCGCGACTTGCCGACGATCTTGCCGTACAGGTCGTGCGTGACCCGACGCTCGACCAGCACCGTCACGGTCTTGGCGCGCTTGTCGGACACGATGCGGCCCACCAGCTTGCGCTGGTTCTTGCCCGGCGCGCCGATGAGGATTTCGCCAGCGGTTGAGGTCATTTCGCCGCCCCCTTCTTCTTCTCGGCCAGGATGGTCTTGGCGCGCGCGATGTCGCGGCGCGTGCGGGCCAGCTGGGCTGTGTTGGTGAGCTGTTGCGTCGCCTTCTGCATGCGCAGGCCGAAATGGGCCTTCAACAGCTCGGAGACTTCCTTCTCGAGCGCAGCCACGTCCTTGGTGCGCAGTTCGGATGCTTTCATCGCTTCAATCCTTTGACGTCACGCACCGACGTGGCGCGACACGAACGTGCAGCGCAACGGCAGCTTGGCCGCCGCCAGCGTGAACGCCTCGCGCGCCAGCGCCTCGGGCACGCCGTTGAGCTCGTACAGCACCTTGCCTGGCGTGATCTCGGCGACGTAGTACTCGGGGTTGCCCTTGCCGTTGCCCATGCGCACCTCGGCCGGCTTCTGCGAGATCGGCTTGTCGGGGAAGATGCGGATGAACACGCGGCCGCCGCGCTTGATGTGGCGCGTGATGGCGCGGCGCGCGGCTTCGATCTGCCGTGCCGTGAGGCGGCCGCGCTCGGTGGCCTTGAGGCCGAACTCGCCGAACGACACCGAGGCACCGCGCGTCGCGACGCCGGTGTTGCGGCCCTTCTGCTCCTTGCGGAACTTGCGACGGGTCGGTTGCAGCATGCTCATTCTCCTTTGCCGTCGCCAGTCTTCGGCGTAACGACCTTGCGCACGCGCTTGACGGCGGGCTTGGCCGGCGCACCCGGGGCAGCCGGCGTGGCAGCAGCCACAGTCGCCTCAACGGGCTTGGCGACTTCAGGCGCCTCTGCGCGGGGCGCGCGCTCACCAGGGCGACCACGTGCCGGTGCACCCGGAGGTGCGCCGCGCGGCGCGCGGCGGGGGCGGCGGTCGTCTTCGGTGGCCTCCGGCTTGGCCGCGGCGCCCGGCGCCTCGGCACGGCCGAGGTTGTCGCCGCGGTAGACCCACACCTTGACACCGATGACGCCGTAGGTGGTCTTGGCCTCGGAGAAGCCGTAGTCGATGTCGGCGCGCAGCGTGTGCAGCGGCACGCGGCCCTCGCGGTACCACTCGGTGCGCGCGATTTCGATGCCGTTCAGGCGGCCGGCGCTCATGATCTTGATGCCCTGCGCACCGAGGCGCATCGCGTTTTGCATCGCGCGCTTCATCGCGCGGCGGAACATGATGCGCTTCTCGAGCTGCTGCGTGATCGACTCGGCGATCAGCTGGGCATCGATCTCGGGCTTGCGAACTTCTTCGATGTTCACCGCCACCGGCACCCCGAGGCGGCGTGTCAGCTCGGCCTTCAGGTTCTCGATGTCCTCGCCCTTCTTGCCGATCACCACGCCGGGGCGCGCCGAATAGATCGTGATGCGCGCGTTCTTGGCCGGGCGCTCGATCAGGATGCGTGACACCGCGGCGTTCTTCAGTCGCTTCTTCAGGTACTCGCGCACCTGCAGGTCTTCGGCCAGCATGGTCGCGAAGTTGCGGCTGCCGGCATACCAGCGCGACGACCAGGCACGCGTGACCGGCAGTCGAAAGCCGGTCGGATGGATTTTCTGTCCCATGGAGTTCCTCAGCCTGCGTCAGTTGCCGACTGTCACGTAGATGTGGCAGGTGCCCTTGCTGATGCGGTTGCCGCGACCCTTGGCGCGCGCGCGGAAGCGCTTCAGCGTGGCGCCCTGCTCGACGTAGATCGACTTGACCTTCAGCTCGTCGATATCGGCGCCGTCGTTGTGCTCGGCGTTGGCGATCGCCGACTCCAGCGCCTTCTTGATGATGACGGCGGCTTTGCGCGGTGTGAATGCGAGGATGCTCAGCGCCTGATCGACCTTCTTGCCGCGGATGAGGTCGGCCACCAAGCGGCCCTTGTCGGACGACAGTCGCACACCGCGTACGATCGATTTGGTTTCGGTTGCCATCTGCCGCCCCTTACTTCTTCACGGCCTTCTTGTCCGCCGGGTGACCCTTGAAGATGCGGGTCGCGGCGAATTCGCCGAGCTTGTGGCCGACCATCTGGTCGGTCACGTAGACCGGCACATGCTGCTTGCCGTTGTGCACCGCGATCGTCAGGCCGATGAAGTCGGGCAGGATCGTCGAGCGGCGCGACCAGGTCTTGATCGGCTTCTTGTCCTTGATGGCAGTGGCCTTCTCGACCTTGCCCATCAGGTGGTGGTCCACGAATGGACCCTTCTTCAGTGAACGTGCCATGTCTTACGGCCTCACTTCTTGCGCCTGGAGACGATCATCGTCTGCGTGCGCTTGTTCTTGCGGGTGCGATAGCCCTTGGTCAGCGTGTTCCACGGCGACACCTGCGGCCGCGCCTCGCCGGTGCGGCCTTCGCCGCCGCCGTGCGGGTGGTCGATCGGGTTCATCGCCACGCCGCGCACCGTGGGTCGAATGCCTTGCCAACGGACCGCACCGGCCTTGCCGTAGTGGCGCAGGTTGTGCTCTTCGTTGCTGACCTCGCCGATGGTGGCGCGGCAGTCGATGTGGATCTTGCGCACCTCGCCGGAGCGCATGCGCACCTGCGCATAGGTGCCTTCACGTGCCATCAGCGTCACCGATGCACCGGCCGAACGCGCGATCTGCGCGCCCTTGCCGGGCAGCATCTCGACGCAGTGGATCGTCGAGCCGACCGGGATGTTGCGGATCGGCAGCGTGTTGCCTGCCTTGATCGGCGCCTCGGATCCGGACAACAGTTGCGCGCCCACCTCGAGCCCGCGCGGCGCAATGATGTAGCGGCGCTCGCCGTCGGCATAGCACAGCAGTGCGATGTGCGCCGTGCGGTTGGGGTCGTACTCGATGCGCTCGACCTTGGCGGGAATGCTGTCCTTGTTGCGCTTGAAGTCGACCACGCGATAGTGGTGCTTGTGGCCGCCACCCTTGTGGCGCATCGTGATGTGGCCGTTGTTGTTGCGGCCGGACTTCTGCTTCTGCGGCTCGAGCAGCGACGCCTCGGGCGCACCCTTGTGCAGGTGCTTGTGCACCACCTTCACCACGGCGCGGCGGCCGGGCGACGTGGGCTTGACTTTGATGACGGCCATTTAAGCGGCCTCCCCGGAGAAGTTGAGCTGCTGGCCTTCCTTCAGCGACACGTACGCCTTCTT
>DATIFD010000367.1:0-3795 GCA_035455385.1 Burkholderiaceae bacterium | reverse complement strand
CCATGGCGGCGACCCGGCTACAAGCGCACGACCTCGATGCGCCGGTTGGCGGCGGAAAACGGGCTTTGCCCCGGGCGCGGCACCGCCGAACCCATGCCCACGGCATGCAGCACGGTGGCGTCGACGCCGCGTTCGATCAGGTAGGCCCGGATCGCCTCGGCGCGCCGCTGTGTCAACGTGTGCCGCGCCTCGGGGGGGCCCGACGCGTCGGTGTGGACCTCGATGCGGACCGCGCGGGGCCCTTGCTGCCGCAGCGCATCGGCCACCGCGTCCAACGGCCGGATCAGCTCGGGCGGCAGCTCGGCGGAGTCGAGCGCGAACGCGTCAGCCGACAGCACATAGCGCCGCGCCGCTTTCGCGGGCCCACACGACGGGTGTCCGCTGTCGCAGCCTTCGCTTCCGGCGGCCTCCAACGCCTGCAGGTCGGGCATTGCCGCACCCACCCGCCAGGCATCGGCGGCGCTGGCCGACAGCACCAGGGCTGCAACGGACAGCAGTGCCCAGGGCAGGACGTCGGTCTGTGGTCGCACGCGGTAGGGCTTCGAGGGCGCGCGCCGGTGATGCGGGCTCGGCGTCGAAGCGCTGTGAACGATGTCACGATCCTATCGACGCACGGCGCACCCACCACCCCGGGGTTGGGGGTCGGGGCGACCCGAGGGCTCGCACCCGCCACGGAATAGACGCAAGCCGGGGCCTCGGCCGGGTGGTCGATCAGCCGTGGCGGTAGGCACCCGGCGCCGAGCCGGTCCATTTGCGGAACGCCCGCTGCAGCGAGCGCGCGTCGACATATCCCAACTGTTCCGCGACGGCCTCGACGCTGTGCTTTCCATGGGTGAGCAGCCGCGTCGCCAGGTCGCGCCGCAGCTCGTCGACCACCTGCTGCCAGCCGGTGCCTTCGGCCGCCAGCCGCCGCCGCAGCGTAGCCACCGAGATGCCCCACTCCGCCGCCACCACATCGACGCCGGGCCAGTCACCGCCGCGACGCAGCCGCATGCGCAACCGCTGCGCCCAGCGCGAAGCACCGACATGCTTCAGGAACACCGACTGCGGCGCCGCGCGCAGGAACTCGCGCAGCGTCGCCGCGGTGGCGGCATGGCGTGCATCGAGCAGGGCGGCGTCGAACTCGAGCGCGCTCACCGATGCATCGAACCGCAGCGTGGGGCTGAACATGCGCCGATACTCGATCGCATGTGGCGGCCGCAGCCAGGCGAATTGCGCTGCGTGGATCGTCACCCGCCGTCCGGCCAGCCAGCACAGCAGGCCGTGCAGCATGACGAGCATCGCCTCGTCGGCAAACCGTCGGGCCGCCGCGCCCACGATCCGGCTGCGCAGCTCGAGGCGCGCCCGGCCGCCGTCGACCACCAGCTCGACGCGCACGTCGTCGAGAAACAGAGCAAAGCCGCGTCGCACCTCGCGCAACGCGCCGCCGATGGTCTGATGACTGAGCAGCGCACGGCACAGTAGCGCAAAACTCCCGACCCTCATGCGTCGGGAGTCCAGGCCGAAGAACTCGTCGTCGAGTTCGCGCGCCACCGCCAGCCACAGGCGTCCGAAGGCGTCGGCATCGACGCGCGCACCCGGCTGCGACAGCAACTGCGGACTCAGCCCGCACCCGGCCAGCACCCGTGCACGCGCCGCCGGATCCAGCCGCATCACCGCGCCGGCCACGAAGGCGCCAGCCACCGTGTGGGCGGCTTGGCTGGCGGCTGTGGACATGGCCGCGATTCTGGCAAAGACGCTCAGCGAGACGAGCGAATCGGCCATCGCGGGCACGCGCTGCCGGCCCTAGACTGCCGGGATCCATGCCCCAGGGTGCCGCGAGACGCTGCCCGGGCTGCGCCGGAGACAACGATGACCGACCTGTCCGCCGAGTTCAGGGCCCTTGCCGAGTACCGTCCGACCCACAAGGTGCGCTTCGTCACCGCCGCCAGTCTGTTCGACGGCCACGACGCGGCGATCAACATCATGCGGCGCATCCTGCAAGGGATGGGTGCCGAGGTGATCCACCTGGGCCACAACCGCTCGGTCGACGAGATCGTCACCGCAGCGCTGCAGGAGGACGTGCAGGGCATCGCCGTGTCCAGTTACCAGGGCGGCCATGTCGAGTACTTCCGCTACATGATTGATCTGCTGCGCCAGCGCGGCGGCGCCCACATCCAGGTGTTCGGCGGCGGCGGCGGCGTGATCGTTCCGTCGGAGATCCGCGAGCTGCAGGACTACGGAGTGGCGCGCATCTACAGCCCGGAGGACGGCCAGCGCATGGGGCTGCAGGGCATGATCGGCGAGATGGTGATGCGCTGCGACAAGGATTTGTCGTCGCATGCGCCCAGCGATCTGGCGGCACTGCAAGGGCACGGCGAAGCGGCTTGGCGCGCGCTGGCACAACTGATCACCGCCCTGGAGAACGGCGCCGTCGAGGCCAAGCTGCTGAACGCGCTGCGCACGCAGACGAAGTCGCAGAAGGTGCCGGTGGTGGGCGTCACCGGCACCGGTGGCGCCGGCAAGTCGTCGTTGACCGACGAGTTGATCCGCCGTCTGCGGCTCGACCAGGACGACCGGCTGCGCATCGCCGTGATCAGCATCGACCCGTCGCGCCGCAAGAGCGGCGGCGCGCTGCTCGGTGACCGCATTCGCATGAACGCGATCGGCCCGTGGAGCGACGGGGCACGCCGACCCTCCGCGCCGCCCCAAGGGTCGTCGACTCCCTCGGGGGGCATCGCTGCCCCTGCAGGAGCGGGTGCGGGGGCGCAACGTGTCTACATGCGCAGCCTGGCCACGCGCGACACCGGCAGCGAGATCAGCGCCGCGCTGCCCGACGTGATCGCGGCGTGCCGCTGCGCCGGCTTCGACCTCGTGATCGTCGAGACCTCGGGCATCGGCCAGGGCGATGCCGCGATCGTGCCGCTGGTGGACGTGCCGGTCTACGTGATGACGCCCGAGTACGGCGCCGCCAGTCAGCTGGAGAAGATCGACATGCTCGACTTCGCCGAGTTCGTCGCGATCAACAAGTTCGACCGCAAGGGCGCGGCCGATGCCCTGCGCGACGTCGCCAAGCAGGTGCAGCGCAACCGCCAAGCGTTCAAACAGGCGCCCGATCAGATGCCGGTGTTCGGCACCATGGCCAGCCGCTTCAACGACGACGGCGTCACCGCGCTGTACCAGGCACTCAGGCCGCGCCTGGCGCAGCTCGGCCTGCCGCTGCAGGAAGGCCGCCTGCCGGCTGTGGCTACACGGCACAGCACGCATCAGCACCCGGTGGTGCCGGCGGCGCGCACGCGCTACCTCGCGGACATCGCAGAGGTCGTGCGCGGCTACAAGCGGCTGGCGCGGGAGCAGGCCGCGCTGGCGCGCGAGGTGCAGCAGCTGCGCTCCAGCCAGCGCATGCTGCAGCAGGAAAACGCCGAGAAGCACCGCGCCCGCGAAGCGCTGGAAGCGCTCGCGCTGGCCCGCGAGGCCCGTCTGACGCCCGAGGCCAGGAAGCTGCTGGCGATGTGGCCGGAGATGCGCAAGGCGTACGCGGGCGACGAATACGTCGTGAAGATCCGCGACAAGGAGATCCGCACGCGCCTGGTTCACACCACGCTGTCGGGCAACAAGATCCGCAAGGTCGTGCTGCCGGGGTACGAAGACCACGGCGAGCTGCTGAAGTGGCTGCTGCTCGAGAACGTGCCTGGCAGCTTCCCGTACACCGCCGGCGTGTTCGCCTTCAAGCGCGAGAACGAGGATCCGACGCGGATGTTCGCCGGCGAAGGTGACGCGTTCCGCACCAACCGTCGCTTCAAGCTCGTCAGCGAG
>DATIFD010000366.1:0-4314 GCA_035455385.1 Burkholderiaceae bacterium | reverse complement strand
ACATGGAGACCTACGGCCACGACATCGGCCGGCTGCGCCAGGCGTTCGTCGACTTCCTGCACCGCATGCCGTTCTACGGCGCGGCGATCGTGTGCGGCGACGATCCCGGCGTGCGCGCGATCGCCGACGACATCTCGCGGCCGGTGGTCCGGTACGGACTCGACGACGGCGCGCACGTGCGTGCCACCGACGTCGTCGCGCTGCCGGGCGGCCGCATGCGCTTTCGCTGCGAGCGCCGCAACGGCGCCGCGATGCCGGTGCTCGACATCACGCTCAACCTCGCCGGCGTGCACAACGTGCGCAACGCCCTGGCGGCGATCGCGGTGGCCGCCGAGCTCGAGCTGCCCGACGCGCCGGTGGTCAAGGCGCTGGCGCAGTTCTCCGGCGTCGGCCGTCGCTTCCAGCGCTATGGCGAGCTGCCGGCGCGCGACGGCGGCCGCTTCACGCTGATCGACGACTACGGCCACCATCCGGTGGAGATGGCCGCCGTGCTCGAGGCGGCACGCGGTGCGTTCCCGGGGCGGCGCATCGTGCTGGCGTTCCAGCCGCACCGCTACAGCCGCACGCGCGATTGCTTCGAAGACTTCGTCCAGGTGCTCGGACGCGCCGACGCGGTGCTGCTGACCGAGGTCTATGCGGCCGGCGAGGCGCCGATCGTCGCCGCCGATGGCCGTTCGCTGGCCCGTGCGCTGCGCGTGGCCGGTCACGTCGATCCGGTGTTCGTGGGCGACGTCACCGACCTGGTGCAGGCGATCGGCGAGCAGGCGCGCGGCGGCGACGTCGTCATCGCGATGGGCGCCGGCTCGATCGGCGCGATACCGGCTCAGCTCGTCGAGCGGCTCGGCGCGGGAGGCCCGCCATGACCCGCCGCGCCGGCAAGGAGCCCAAGGTGGCCGCGATCGACCCGCGCGCGCTCGGCAAGACCGCCGTGCTGATGGGCGGCACGTCGGCCGAGCGCGAGATCTCGCTGCTGTCGGGCAACGGCGTGCTGGCCGCGCTGCGCTCGGTCGGGGTCGATGCGCACGCGTTCGATCCGCGCGGGCGCGACCTCGTCGAGCTGCGGCGCGAAGGATTCGCGCGCTGCTTCATCGCGTTGCACGGCCGGCACGGCGAAGACGGCACCGTGCAGGGTGCGCTCGAGTTGCTCGGCATCCCGTACACCGGCTCGGGCGTGATGGCCTCGGCGATCGCGCTGGACAAGGTGATGACCAAGCGCGTCTGGCTGGCCGAGGGCCTGCCGACACCGCGCTGGCATCGCCTGGGTCCGCGGCAGCAGACGCTCAGGCACGTGCGCACCGTGCCCGACGAACTCGGCCTGCCGCTGATCGTCAAGCCGCCGCGCGAGGGCTCGTCGATCGGCGTCACCAAGGTGCTCGGCTACTCGCAGATGCGTGACGCGGTCAGGCTGGCGGCACGCTACGACCCCGACGTGCTGTGCGAGGAGTTCATCGACGGTATCGAGGTCACCTGCCCGGTGCTCGGCGAGGGCGATGAAGCGCACGCGTTGCCGGTGGTGCGCATCGCGGCGCCCGAGGGCAAGTACGACTACCAGAACAAGTACTTCACCGACGAGGTGCACTACCACGTGCCCAGCGGGCTGCCCGCGGCCGAGGAGGCCGAGATCCAGCGCATCGTGCTGGCCGCCTACCGTGCGCTGGAGTGCCGCGGCTGGGGCCGCGCCGATCTGATGATCCGCACTGCCGATCGCAGGCCGTTCCTGCTGGAGATGAACACCTCGCCCGGCATGACCGGGCACTCGCTGGTGCCGATGTCGGCCAAGGCCGCCGGCATCTCCTACGAACAGCTGTGCCTGCTGCTGCTGGCCGCGGCGCGGCTCGACGCGCCGCTCCCGCCCTCGCGGCTCGACGCGGCCCAAGCCGCCCCTGGAGCCTGAACGCGATGGCCCGCGCTGCCAACCCGACGCTGCCTGCGCTGCCGTTCGACGTGCGCCTGGCGCAGGTCGGCGCCAACGTGCTGCTGACGCTGCTGGCGGTGGCGCTGGTCGCCGCCGTCGCGGCGTGGCTGGCGCGGCTGCCGGCGTTCGAGCTGCGCGGCATCACCGTCGAAGGCGATCTGGAGCACAACTCGCCGTTGACGATGCGCGCGATCGTCGCGCCCAAGCTGACCGGCAGCTTCCTGTCGCTCGACCTGGCGCGCGCGCGCGACGCCTTCGAGTCGGTGCCGTGGGTGCGCCGCGCCACCGTGCGCCGCGTCTGGCCCGATCGGCTGGCGGTGCACCTCGAGGAGCACCGGGTCGCCGCGCTGTGGAACCCCGATACCGACGACGAAGCGCTGGTCAACACCCATGGCGAGGTGTTCGAGGCCAACCTGGGCGACGTCGAAGACGAGCCGCTGCCTCGCCTGGCCGGGCCCGCCGGCAGCGCGGCGCGCGTGCTGGCGATGTTCCAGACCCTGGTGCCGGTGATGCGGCCGCTGGGCAGCCCGATCGAATCGCTGCTGCTCACCCGGCACGGCACCTGGCGCGCCAAGCTGGAGAGCGGCGTCGCGATCGAACTCGGTCGCGGCGAGGCCGACCAGGTCGCGGCGCGGGCGGCGCGCTTCGTGCGCACGCTGCCGCAGGTGATGGCGTCGTACCCGCAGCGGCCGCTGCTGAGCGTCGACCTGCGCCACACCGACGGCTATGCGCTGCGCCTGAAGGGCGTGACCACGACCACCGGCGCGCCGCGCAACTGACGAGAAAGCAGGCAAGAGGACCCCGAGGACACTGCAGATGGCCAAGGAATTCAAGGATCTGATCGTCGGCCTCGACATCGGCACCGCCAAGGTGATGTGCGTCGTCGCCGAGATGCTGCCCGACGGCGAGATGCGTCTGGCCGGCCTCGGCGTGTCGGCCTCGCACGGCTTGAAGCGCGGCGTGGTGGTCAACATTGACGCCACCGTGCAGAGCATCCAGCACGCGCTGAAGGAGGCCGAGATGATGGCCGCCTGCAAGATCGAGCGCGTCTACACCGGCATCACCGGCAGCCACATCCGCGGCCAGAACAGCTCGGGCATGGTCATCGTGCGCGACAGCCGCGAGGTGACGCCGGTCGACGTGGCGCGCGTCGTCGAGACGGCCAAGGCGATCAACATCCCCAACGACCAGCGCCTGCTGCTGGTCGAGCCGCAGGAGTTCGTGATCGACGGCCACGAGGTCAAGGAGCCGATCGGCATGAGCGGCAACCGCCTCGAGGTCAAGGTGCACATCGTCACCGGTGCGCAGAGTGCGGCCGAGAACATCCTGAAGTGCGTGCGCCGTTGCGGCCTCGAGGTCGAGCAGCTGGTGCTGAACCCGAGCGCGTCGTCGCTGTCGGTGCTGAGCGCCGACGAGAAGGACCTCGGCGTCGCGCTGGTCGACATCGGCGCCGGCACCACCGACGTCGCGATCTTCACCGACGGCGCGATCCGCCACACCGCGGTGATCCCGATCGCCGGCGACCTGATCACCAGCGACATCGCGATGGCGCTGCGCACACCGACCAAGGACGCCGAGGAGATCAAGGTCGAGCACGGCGTGGCCAAGCAGCTGCTGGCCGACCCGGCCGCGCAGCTCGAGGTACCGGGCCTCGGCGACCGCGCGCCGCGCATGCTGAGCCGCCAGGCGCTGGCCGGCGTGATCGAGCCGCGCGTCGAGGAGATCTATTCGCTGGTGCACCAGGTGATCCGCGAGTCGGGCTACGAGGAGCTGCTGTCCTCGGGCATCGTGATCACCGGCGGCACCGCGGTGATGCCGGGCATGGTCGAGCTCGGCGAGGACATCTTCCTGAAGCCCGTGCGCAAGGGCGTGCCCACCTATGCGGGCCCGCTGCACGACATGGTGGCCAACCCGCGCTCGGCCACCGTGATGGGCCTGCTGGAGGAGGCTCGGCTGGCCCGTGCCCGCGGGCACAAGGCGCAGTCGCAGAACGGTTCGGTGAAATCGATGTTCAGTCGCGCGAGGGACTGGATCGTCGGCAACTTTTGATTGAAGGGGTTCGCGCGAAACCTCGGTACCAGGAGATTCGGAGCCGCATTTGAAGGCTCGTTGAAGGCAACTGCAAATCGACAGGAGAGACTTCCATGCCCATCGAAATGATTGAAGAGTTCGCGCAAGGCACCTTGATCAAGGTGATCGGCGTCGGCGGCGGCGGCGGCAATGCCGTCGAGCACATGATCCGCAGCGGCGTGCAGAACGTCGAGTTCATCTGCGCCAACACCGACGCCCAGGCGCTCAAGCGCAACCAGGCGCGCACCGTGGTGCAGCTGGGCGGCGCGGTGACCAAGGGCCTGGGCGCCGGCGCCAACCCGGGCGTGGGTCGCGAGGCGGCCATTGAG
>DATIFD010000365.1:0-2912 GCA_035455385.1 Burkholderiaceae bacterium | reverse complement strand
CGCATCGGGCACCGTCCAACGCATCGCGCGATCGAGTCAGTCATCACACCCGAAAGTACCACCGCGTCAGGTGAAAGAAGATCGGCGCCGAGAACGCCAGCGGGGCGATGCGGTCGAGCAGGCCCACCGCGCCCGTGACGGCTTGGGCGTTGCCCCAGCTGGTGACGCCGGCGTCGCGCTTGAGGGCCTGCATCACCAGCTGGCCGAGGGTGCCGGCGCCGCCGGTCAACGCGCCGAGCACGAACGCCTGCAACGGCTTGAACGGCGTGCTCCAGTACATGGCCGCACCCAGCACGCCGGCCGCGAGCGCGCCGATCCACCAGGCGCGCCTCGAGAAGCTGCGGTCGATGTGGCGGGCTGCAGGCCGCGTGCGCAGCCGTCGACTGGCGGCCTGCTGCGCGATCTGCGCCACCGCGCTGACCACCACCAGGAAGAACAGCAGGAACGCGCCGCGGCCCGCGAAGTTGGAAAATTCCAGCAGCAACAACGCAGGTCCGTGGCTCAGCCCGTAGACACACACCATGATGCCCCACTGGATCTCGGCGTTGCGCTCGAGAAAGCGCTTCGGGTCGTCGGCCAGCGCGCTGGCCACCGGAATCGCCAGGAAGACGTAGACCGGGATGAACACCGTGAAGAGGTCGAACCAGCGACCGCCGGCGAACACGTACTGCAAAGGCAGCACGACGAAGAATGCCAGGATCAGTCCGCGGTGGTCGGCGCGCCGCGTGTGCATCAGCGTGATGAACTCGCGCAGCGCGAGGAACGAGACGGTGCCGAACAGCAGCGTGGCACCGACAGCGCCGGACATCCACGCGAGCCAGAACGTGACGGCGCCGATCCACACCGCGCGCAGGTCGCGGCCGAAGCGCGCGTGGCGCGCCTGTGCCGGCTCGCTCATCTCGCGCAGCGACACCGCAAACCAGCCGATCAGGGCGAGCAGCAACAGGCCGAACATCACCACGAACAGCAGCGCCACCTGCTGGTTGACCGACAGATCTCTCAGGCCCATGGTCGCTGGCCAGCCTGCGCCGCCCTAGGCGCTGCCGGGGCGCTGCGCCAGCACGGCAGCGCGCGCACGCTCGAGGAAGGCGCCCTTGCCCTCGCCGTCGATGCGCGGCAGCGGCGCGCCGAACGTCACCGTGCACAGGATCGGCACCGGCACCACCTCGCCCTTGGGCATCACGCGCTGCACGTTGCTGATCCACGTCGGGATCAACTGCACCTGCGGGAACTGCATCGCCAGGTGGTACAGCCCGCTCTTGAACGGCTGCGGCTCGCCCTTGCTGCTGCGCGTGCCTTCGGGAAAGATCACCAGCGAGTCGCCGTGCGTCAGCGCCTCGGCCAGCGGCTCGAGCGGATCCTGGTCCTGCGTGCGCTGGCGGTCGACATACACCGCGTGAAAGACCTCGCGCGTGATCCAGTGCTTGAACCGCGTCGCGGTCCAGTAGTCGCGCGCGGCGATCGGCCGCGTCGTCGCGCGCAGGTCGCGCGGCAGTGCGGCCCAGATCAGCACCCAGTCGAAGTGGCTCTGGTGGTTGGCGAAATAGATGCGCTGCTCGGCCTTCGGCGGGCAACCCTTCCAATGCCCCTGCGCGCCAGTGATCAGCCGGGCAATGAAGGCGAGCAGGTAGCCGAATGCATCGGCGCGCGTCATGGGCGGCGATTGTCGCCTGACAGGCTTGGGCCAACGCCTGCCAACCGCGAGTCCGCAGGGACTCGCTCGGTCCTGGCTCAAAGACTTGCCGCGCGAGACGCGGCAAGCCCTTCGCCAGCCGCAGTGGCGTCCGCAGTGGACGCCACTGCGCGCGGGCTCAGTGCCGGAAGTGGCGCACGCCGGTGAACACCATCGCCACGCCGCGCTCGTCGGCGGCTGCGATCACCTCGGCATCGCGCATCGAGCCGCCGGGCTGGATCACGCAGGTGGCACCGGCGTCGGCCAGCACGTCGAGACCGTCGCGAAACGGGAAGAACGCGTCGCTGGCCACCGCCGAGCCTTGCAGCGAGAGCCCGGCGTTGGCGGCCTTGATGGCGGCGATGCGCGAGGAGTCGACGCGGCTCATCTGGCCGGCGCCGACGCCCAGCGTCATGCCGCCGGCCGCGTAGACGATGGCATTGCTCTTGACGAACTTGGCCACCTTCCAGGCGAACATCAGGTCGTCGAGTTGCGCCGCGGTCGGCGGCTTCTTCGTCACCACCTTCAGCTCGCTGCGCTGAACGTTGCGCGCGTCGGCGCTCTGCAGCAGCAGGCCGCCGCCGACGCGCTTCATGTCGAGCGCGTTCGTCTGCGTCGACAGCGGCACCTCGAGCAGCCGCACGTTGGCCTTGGCGGCGAAAAGCGTGCGCGCCTCGGGCGTGACGGCCGGGGCTATCAGCACCTCGACGAACTGCCTGGCGGCGTGGATCGCCTCGGCCGCGGCGCCGTCGAACGGGCGGTTGAACGCGACGATGCCGCCGTAGGCGCTGGTGGGGTCGGTCTTCAGCGCCTTGCGGTAGGCCTCGGCCGCCGACGCGCCGACCGCCACGCCGCACGGGTTGGCGTGCTTGACGATCACGCACGCGGCCTCGTCGAACGTCTTCACGCACTCCCACGCCGCGTCGGCGTCGGCGATGTTGTTGTAGCTGAGCTCCTTGCCCTGCAACTGGTGCCAGTGCGCCAGCGTGCCCGGGGCGGGGTCGAGCTCGCGATAGAACGCCGCGCTCTGGTGCGGGTTCTCGCCGTAGCGCATGTCCTGCGTCTTGACCACCTGCAGGTTGAACACCGCGGGGTATGCGGCGCGCTGCGGCACCGCCGTGCCGCGGTCCTCGGCGCCTGTGGCGAGGCTGCCGAGGTAGTTGGCGATCATGCCGTCGTAGCCGGCGGTGTGCGCGAACACCTTCTTGGCCAGCGCGAACCGGGTGGCGCGCGCGACGCC
>DATIFD010000364.1:0-4332 GCA_035455385.1 Burkholderiaceae bacterium | reverse complement strand
TCCAGGCTGACCGCCGGGTTGTCGAGTTGCAACTCGCGTTGCAGCGATTCGGCCTGGCGCTGCTGGTTGCTCACCGAGCCCAGCGCCTGCGTCATCGCCTGTTGAAAGCTCGTGCCCGCGGTGGGCGTGGCCGCCGGACCTGCCAGCGGCGTGCCGTCCGGGCGCAAGCCCGCCCTGGCCGCGGCCTGCGCGAAATCAAACGGTTTCAGATCGACTCTCATGGCGGCGGCACGCACGGCCAAGATGCTGTGCCGGCGTGACGATGTCACTGTATGTGGGCCGCTCGGCAGCGAAGGCGCGAACTGAAACCCGAAATCAGGGCTGTTCACCCCATAGCTCGCGGCCGGCCCACCGAACAATGCATCCAGCTTGCGGCATGAAGGGTCTGCTACGAGACCGTTCGTGCCCAACCGGTGACCACACATGGACAATGCACTCGCCCCCGCCCTGCCCCCCGGCGCCAGCCGCCCGGCCGATGGCCTGATGGCCCGCCTGACGGCGATTCCGGTCAAGGCCATGGTGATGCTGACGCTGGGCGTCGCTGCGCTGGCCGCCGTGATCGCGGCGCTGGCGATGTGGAGCAAGAGCGGCGACTACCGCGTGCTGTACGCCAACCTGTCGGACAAGGACGGCGGCGCGATCCTGGCGCAGCTGTCGCAGATGAACGTGCCGTACAAGCACGCCGACGGCGGCGCCGCCATCCTGGTGCCGGCCGACAAGGTGCACGACGTGCGGCTGCGCCTCGCGCAGGCCGGTCTGCCCAAGGGTTCGACCGTCGGCTTCGAGCTGCTCGACAACGCCCGCTTCGGGCAGACGCAGTTCCAGGAGCGACTCACCTGGCAGCGCGCCCTCGAAGGCGAACTGGTGCGCTCGATCAGCGTGCTGTCCGCGGTGCAGAGCGCGCGCGTGCACCTGGCGCTGCCGCAGCAGAACGGGTTCTTCCGCGAGCAGCAGAAGCCCAGCGCCTCGGTGCTGGTGCAGCTGCACCCGGGGCGCACGCTCGAGCGCGGGCAGATCGCGGGCATCGTGCATCTCGTGGCCTCGTCGGTGCCCGAGATGAGCCCGAAGGCGGTGAGCGTGCTCGACTCCAGCGGCACGCTGCTGTCCGGCGCGTCGGACAACCCGGCCAACGGACTCGACGCGCAGCAGCTGCAGTACGTGCAGCAGATCGAAGCCAGCTACGTCAAACGCGTGATCGACATCATCGAGCCGATCGTCGGCCGCGACAACGTGCGCGCCACCATCACCGCCGACGTCGACTTCGCGCAGAGCGAGGCCACCGACGAGCTGTTCAAGCCCAACCAGGGCCGCGACACCGTCGCGGCCGTGCGCAGCCAGCAGCTGTCGGAGTCGAGCAACGGGTCGGCCAGCCCGCCGTCGGGCATTCCCGGCGCGTTGAGCAACCAGCCGCCGGTGCCGGCGACCGCACCGCTCACCGGCGCATCGGCGCCGTTGCAGGCCGCCGGCGGCGGCGCCAACGGCGCGTCGACGCGGCGCGACAACGTGGTGAACTACGAGCTCGACAAGACGGTGCGCGTGACGCGCAACGCCACCGGCACCATCCGACGACTGAACGCCGCGGTGGTGGTGAACCACCGCGTCGCGACCGACGCCAAGGGCAGAACCACCAGCACGCCGCTGTCGAGCGACGAGATCGAGAAGCTGACGGCGCTGGTGCAGGAGAGCATCGGCTTCAGCAAGGAGCGCGGCGACTCGGTCAAGCTGATCAACGCACCGTTCCGCACCGAGGCGATGCCCAAGGCCGTCGACGCGCTGCCGCTGTGGCAGCAACCGTGGCTGCTCGACCTCGTGCGGGCGTCCGCGGTGCCCGCCTCGCTGGTGCTGGTGGCCCTGCTGGTGATCGCCGGCGTGATCAAGCCCGCGCTCAAGGCTGCGGCGGGCCCCACGGTCGGCCGCCAGCTCGACGCCGTGGTGGCCGATACGCCGAACCTGCCATCTCCGCCCGCGTCGCCGCTCGCGCTGGGCGCGCCGGCGGCCGGCAAGCAGCTCATCGACGCGCGCGAGCTGGCCAAGCAGAACCCGGCCGCGGTGGCGCACATCGTGCGCGGCTGGGTCGGATCCGACGCCAGCTGAAGGCAGGCAGCCATGCCCCACGCCAGCGAAGGCTCCGGCACCGAGAACGCCGCCATCCTGCTGATGTCGCTCGGCGAGGAGCAGGCCGCGGAGGTGTTCAAGCACCTCGAGCCGAAGGAGGTGCAGAAGCTCGGCGAGGCCATCGCCAGGATGAAGGCCGTGCCGCGCGAGCGCGTCGAGGCGGTGATGACCAGGTTCGCCACGCTCGCGGCCGACCAGCACATGCTGGTGGCAGACACCGACGAGTACGTCAAGAGCGTGCTGCGCAAGGCCCTGGGCGACGAGAAGGCCAACCTGTTGATCGACCGCATCATGCAGGGCAGCGACGTCTCCGGCCTCGAGAGCCTCAAGTGGATGGACGCCAGCGCGGTGGCCGAGCTACTGCGCAACGAGCACCCGCAGATCGTCGCCGCGGTGCTGGTGCACCTCGATTACGAGCAGGCCTCGGCCGTGCTCAAGGCGTTCGGCGAGCGGCAGCGCAACGAGGTGATGGTGCGCATCGCCACGCTCGACGGCATCCAGCCGGTGGCGCTGAAGGACCTGAACGACGTGATGAGCAAGGTGCTGGCCGGCGGCGACAAGTTGCGCAAGGCCTCGCTCGGCGGCGCCAAGACGGCGGCCGAGATCATCAATTTGCTCGGCAGCGCGATCGAGACCTCGGTGCTCGACTACATCCGCGAGGCCGACAACGAGCTGGCGCAGAAGATCATGGACAGCATGTTCACCTTCGACGACCTGATCAAGCTCGACGACAAGGGCATCCAGGCGCTGCTGAAGGAAGTGCAGTCCGAGTCGCTGGTGATCGCGCTGAAGGGCGCGTCGCCCGACCTGCGCGAGCGCATCTTCAAGAACATGTCGACCCGCGCCGCCGAGACGCTGCGCGAAGACCTCGAGTCGCGTGGCCCGGTGCGGCTTTCGGAGGTCGAGGCCGAGCAGAAGGAAATGCTCAAGACCGTGCGTCGCCTCACCGACGAAGGCCAGATCGTGATGGCCACCGGTGCCTCCGATGAGTTCATCTAACCCCAAGCCGGCAAGCCATCCGTACGGCCGCTTCATCCCGCGCGAAGAGCTGCAGGGTTTTGCGAGCTGGAAGCCGGGCGCGTTCGGCGACGCGGTCGGCGGCGCGGCCGCATCCGACAGCGCCGAGCAGCAGGCTTCGGCGCATGCCGCGCGACAGGCCGGCTACCAGGAAGGCTACCGCGACGGCCTGGTCGCGCTGGAGAACTTCAGGCGCGGCGTGCTGCAGAGCAACGCCGCGCAGTTCGGCATGCTGCTGCAGCAGTTCGACGAACAGCTCGACGCGCTCGAGCTCGAGATGGCGCGCTCGCTGGCGCGGGTGGCCGCGAGCATCGCGCAACAGGTGGTGCGCGACGAGCTGGTCGCGCAGCCGCAGCGCATCGCCCGCGTCGCGCAGGAGGCGGTCGAGGCGGTGCTGCTGAGCGCACGGCATATCGTGGTGCAGGTCAACCCGCAGGATCTCCCGCTGGTCGAGCAAGGTGCCACCGATGCGCTCGCCTCGCGCGGCGCGCGCCTGGTGGCCGACCCGGCCATCGAACGCGGCGGCTGTCGCGTGCTGTCGGATGTCGGCACGATCGACGCACGCATCAGCGCACGCTGGGATCACGCCAGCGCATCGATCGGCGCCGAGCTGCCGTGGAGCACCACCGCGGCCGGCCTCGGCGGCGCCGACGACGACACGACCGCGCGATGACCACCCCCGCCACCGAACGCGCCGCGCGCTGGCGCCGCCACCTGGCCGACCTCGAGGCCCACGCCGCGGTGCCGCATTCGCTGGTCAGCGAGGGCATGCTGGTGCGCGTCACCGGCCTCGTGCTCGAAGCCGCCGGCGTGCGTGCGCCGGTGGGTTCGGTGTGCGAAGTCAGCGCCGCCGGCGGCCTGCCCGTCACCGCCGAGGTCGTGGGCTTCCACCGCGACCGCGCCTACCTGATGCCCACCGGCGACGTGCACGGCCTGGCCAGCGGCGCGCGCGTCGTGCCGCGCCCGGCGCCGAACGCGCCGCCGCGGCTGGGCGAGGAGAACCACCCGTGGCGGCGCAGCGAGGATCGCGGGCTGCACCTGCCGATGGGCGCCGGGCTGCTCGGACGCGTCGTCGACTCGCACGGTCACCCGCTCGACCGCAAGGGCCCGCTCGACGCGACGCACAACGAGCCGATGATCCGGCGCCCGATCAACGCGATGGACCGCGACCCCATCCGCGTCCCGCTCGACACCGGCGTG
>DATIFD010000363.1:0-5230 GCA_035455385.1 Burkholderiaceae bacterium | reverse complement strand
AGCCGCGCCGGCGGGCACAATCGGCGAGCCCCAGGTCAGACCGAGGAGCCGCGGCGTGGAAAGGTCGGTCGGCGCATGAGCGAACCGCTCACCGTGCTGCTGTCGCGCATGCGCACCGGCGACCGCGCGGCACGAGACGCCGCGTTCGCCGCGGCCTATCGCGAGTTGCGGCGTCTCGCGCACACCCGGCTGCGCGACGGTGGCAGCGGCGACGCGGTGCTCGACACCACGGCGCTGGTGCACGAGTCGTACCTGCGGCTGGTGCAGGTGGGCGAGCTGCGGTTCGACGACCGGCGCTCGTTCTTCGGCTACGCTTCACGGGTGATGCGCTCGGTGATCGTCGATGCCGCGCGCGAGCGCCTGGCCGAGCGGCGTGGCGGCGCCGATGCGCAGCGGATCACGCTGTCGACCGATCTGGCGCAGGGGGTGGCCGCGGACGACGACGGCATCGTGCAGGTGCACGAGGCGCTGCAGGCGCTCGAGCAGGCCGACGCGCGAGCCGCGCAGATGGTGGAGATGCGCTACTTCGGCGGCTATAGCGACCGCGAGATCGCCGACACGCTCGACGTTACCGAGCGCACCGTGCAACGCGACTGGGAGAAGGCCAAGATGCTGCTGCGCGCGATGCTGGATCCGGACTGAAGGGCCATCGCGTGACCCGGTTGTCGACGCAACAGCTGGCGCGCCTGAGCCGCCTGCTCGACGAAGTCGTCGATGCCGACGAGGCGGCACGGCTGCGCTGGCTCGAGGCCTTGCCCGACGAGCACCACGACCTCGAGCCGGCGCTGCGGCGCGCGCTGCTGCCGCGCGATCCCGCGCGACCGCTGCCGCCGCTGCCCAAGTTCGTCGACGCCGCCGACCCGGCGCTGCCGGACAGCAGACTGCGCGACGGCGACCGCGTTGGCCCGTACCGCCTGGTGCGTCGTCTCGGCGCCGGTGGCATGGCCGAGGTGTGGCTGGCGCAGCGTGCCGATGGCGCGTTCCAGCGCGAGGTGGCACTGAAGACGCCGTCGCGGGCGCGGTGGCGCACCGACCTCGCGCAGCGCTTCGCGGTCGAGCGCGACATCCTGGCCGGTCTGGAGCACCCCAATATCGCCCACTTCTACGACGCGGGGGTGGCTGAAGACGGTGCGCCGTACCTGGCGCTCGAATACGTCGCCGGGCGCAACCTGCTGCAATGGGCCGACGAGCGCCGCGCACGGATCGGCGAGCGCGTCGAGCTGTTCCTGCAGGTGGTGCAGGCCGTTCAGTACGCGCACGAGCGCGGCGTGCTGCACCGGGACATCAAGCCCAACAACGTGTTGGTCACGGCCACCGGCCAGGTGAAGCTGCTCGACTTCGGGGTCGCGCGGCTGATGCAGCGCAGCGACGAATCGGACCTCACCAAGGTCTACGGGCGCGCGTTCACGCCGGCCTACGCCAGCCCCGAACACATCCAAGGTGACCATCTCAACGCGACCAGCGACGTCTATTCGCTGGGCGTCGTGCTGTACGAGCTGCTGTCGGGGCGGCAGCCGTTCGAAAGGCCCGAGCACGAGAAGGTGCCCGAGCGCCGCGCGGCGCCGCCGAGTTCGCGGCTCGATGCGCACGCCGCCTCGCTGCGCGGCGACAGCCTGCACCGCGTCGTGCGCGCTGTCGAGGGCGACCTCGATGCGATCACGTTGAAGGCGCTCGCGGCCGCGCCGTCGGATCGCTATGCGAGCGCCGACGCGCTGGCGCGCGACCTGCGCCTGCACCTGTCGGGGCAGCCGGTGCAGGCGGTGCCCGATTCCCTGCGTTACCGGGCGGGCAAGTTCGTCGCCCGTCACCGCGGCGCGGCGGCGGCCATGACCGGGGTGGCGGGCGCGGCGGCCGTGGTGATCGCGATCGGTCTCGCGCTGCTGGCGCGCGGCCCCGGTGACTCGCAAGCGCGCGTCGAGCCGCCCGCGGCGGTGGATGCCGCGCCGGCGCTGCCGACCGACAAATCGGTGGCCGTGCTGCCGTTCGTCGACCTCAGCGAGCAGCGCGACCAGGAATACTTCTCCGACGGCCTGACCGAGGAGCTGATCGACCGGCTCGCGCGCAGCCCCAGCCTGCGCGTGATCGCGCGCACGTCGGCGTTCGCGTTCAAGGGCCGCAACGAGGACGCGCGCGCGATCGCCGCGCAGCTGCAGGTGGCGCACCTGCTGACCGGCAGCGTGCGCAAGAGCGGCGAGCAGCTGCGCATCAGCGCGCAGCTGGTGCGCGCCGCCGACGGTGCGCAGCTGTGGTCGCAGACCTACGAGCGGCGGCTGGCCGACGTCTTCAAGGTGCAGGACGAGATCGCCGGCGCGGTGGCGCGCTCGCTCGAGGCCGTGCTGCTCGAGCGCGCGCCAGGCGTTCCGCGCAGCCCCGACATCGCGGCGTACAACCAGGTGCTGCAGGGCGATGTCTACACCAATGGCCCGTTCGAGCGCGACGCGCAGCGCGCCGAGGTGGCGTACAAGAAGGCGATCGCGATCGACCCCGCGTACGCACAGCCTTGGGTGAAGCTGGCGCAGCTCTACATGCGGCAGGCCTACCTGTCTTGGCTGCCGAAGGCCGAGGGTTACGCACTGGCGAGCCAGGCGATCGACAAGGCACTCGAGATCGACCCGGACTCGATCGCCGCGCAGGCGGCGCGCTTTCACTACCTGGTCCGCGTCGACTTCGCCTGGACGCAGGCGCGCGCCACGCTCGACCGCATGCGCACGATCGACCCGAGGGACGCCTTGCTGCTGCCCGAGTGCGAGGCGACCTTCGCCGCCATCACCGGCAACCTGACCGAGGCGATCAAGATCCAGGGCGAGATTGCCCACCGCGACCCGCTGAACGCGGCGGCGGTCGGCACGCTGGCGTTCTATCTGCTGCATGCCGACCGCTACGACGAGTCGCTGGCGCTGCTCAGGCAGGAGCTGCGGATGAACCCGCACGCCATCGGCAACCATGCGCTGGCCGGTGTCGACATGGCGCTGCTCGGCGCGGGCCAGGAAGCGCTGGCCGAGATCGCGATCGAGCGCCACAAGGGCTATCGGCTGTGGGCGTCGTCGATCGTGCAGTGGCTGCAGGGGCGGCACGACGAATCCGACGCGGCGCTCGCCGAGCTGAAGCGCGCGCCGCAGTCCAACGCCTACTACGTCGCGCAGCTGCACGCGGTGCGCGGACAGAAAGCCGCCGCGCTCGACTGGCTGATGCGCGCCTGCACCGAGCGCCAAAGCGGCTGCGAGACGCTGAAGATCGACCGCTTCCTGCGCGAACTTCGCGACGAACCGCGCTATCGTGCGCTGCTGGGCAAGCTCAAGCTCGACGGCGGCTGAGGCGGGCGGTGAGCCTTCGGCCGGCAGGTCAGTAGCATTCGATCCCGCGTGCAATATGAAGACGACCCCGAGCGCGACGATGAAGGAGAGCGCGACAGCCACGGCGGCCGCATGGGCCAGGAGGCGGCGCACCCTGTGGATGGCCATTGCCTTGGCTGCGGCGCTTCCGGCTGTCGCTCAGCCGGTGACCAAGGTCTACCGCGTCGGCTATTTGGCGATGGGGGCCGCGCCGCCCGCCGGCGATCTGCGCCCGCTCGACGCGTTCAAACAGGGTTTGCGCGATGCCGGGTGGGTCGAGGGAAACAACCTGGTGATCGAATACCGCTTCGCCGAGGGCCATGCCGACCGCCTGACAGACCTTGCGAACGATCTGGTGGGCCGCCGGGTCGACGTGATCGCTGCGAATCCGACGCCGGCGGCGGTGGCCGCGCGAAAGGCCACGCAGACGATTCCGATCGTCGGCATGGGTCTCGCCGAGCCGGTGGCAGTCGGACTCGTGGACAGCCTCGTGAGACCGGGCGGCAACGTCACGGGCGTCACGTACAGCGCCGATTCCGACATCTACGGCAAGCAGCTCGAGCTGCTGAAGCAGGCGGCGCCGCATGCGCGACGTGTGGCGTTCCTGGTGAATCCCGGAAGCACGCCGACGCTGCCGTTGATCGTCGAGAGCGTGAAGGCTGCGGCCGCTTCGCTGGACTTGAAGCTTCACGTGCTGCATGCGAAGGGACCTGACGACTTCGATGTGGCGTTCAGGTCGATGGCGGCGCAGAACGTGGGGGCCTTGCTCGTGATGGGCGATTCGATGTTCTTCCTGCACCGCGCGCGGCTCGTCGAGCTGGCGCTGCGGCACAAGCTGCCATCGATGTCGACCCAAGCGCAGTGGGCCGAGGCCGGGGGGATGATGGCCTACGGGCCCAACATTGCCGAACTGTGGCGCCGTGGCGCCAGCTATGTCGACAAGATCCTGCGCGGTGCGGCGCCTGGCCAGATGCCGATCGAGCAACCGACCAAGTTCGAGCTGATCGTCAACATGAGGTCCGCGGACGCGCTGGGCCTGACGATGCCCCAGCCGCTGTTGCTGTCGGCTGATCGGGTGGTTCGCTGACGCCGCGCCGCGCCGTCACGACGGGCTCAGCACGCCGCGGCGCAGCTGGTCGCGCTCCATCGACTCGAACAGCGCCCTGAAGTTGCCCTCGCCGAAGCCGTCGTCGCCCTTGCGCTGGATGAACTCGAAGAACACCGGCCCGAGCAGCGTCTCGGAGAAGATCTGCAGCAGCAGCCGCGGCTTGCCGCGCGACCTCGCCCCCGCGCCGCCCTCGGCCCCCCGAGGGGGCTGCTCGCCGCCCTGGGCCGGCCCGGTGGCGGTACTGCCATCGAGCAGGATGCCGCGCGCCTGCAGCTCGGCCACCGGCTGACCGTGGCCGGGCAGCCGTTCTTCGAGCATCTCGTAGTACACCTCGTTGGGCGCCGTCATCAGCGGCACGCCGGCCAGCGCGAGCTGGTCGATGGTGGCGAAGAGATCGTCGGTGAGCAGCGCCACGTGCTGGATGCCCTCGCCGTTGAACTTCATCAGGAACTCTTCGATCTGCCCGCTGCCGCCCTTGCCAGCCTCCTCGTTCAGCGGGATGCGGATCTTGCCGTCCGGTGCGGTCATCGCCTTGCTGGTGAGGCCGGTGTATTCGCCCTGGATGTCGAAGTAGCGGATCTCGCGGAAATTGAACAGCCGCTCGTAGAACTGCGCCCAGAACGCCATGCGGCCGCGGTAGACGTTGTGCGTCAGGTGATCCACCACCTTCAGGCCGTGGCCCGCCGGGTGGCGCGGCACGCCGTCGACCCACTCGAAGTCGATGTCGTAGATGCTCTTGCCATCTTCGAAGCGGTCGATCAGGTACAGCGGCGCGCCACCGATGCCCTTG
>DATIFD010000362.1:0-2247 GCA_035455385.1 Burkholderiaceae bacterium | reverse complement strand
TCGACGTGGTGCGCTATCGCCGGCTGGTGGAGCTGGCCGAGGACAGCTATGTCGACCACCGCTACTACTACCAGCAGATCCAGTCGCGCTTCCGCGCCGGTGTCGGCCGCGGCAGCGACGTGGAGCAGGCCGCAGCGCGGGTGGCATTGGCCGAGTCGAACCTGACCAGCGAGACGCAGAACCTGCACGACGTGGTCTCGCGCTACTTGCGCGTGGTGGGTGAGCAGCCGTTGCAGAACCCGCCGCGTCCGGACTCGTTTGCCGCCGCGATGCCCGGCGATGCCACGCAGGCGATGGACCAGGCGCTGCAAAACAGCGCCGCGATCAACGCCGCGATCGAGAACCTGCGCGCCGCGCGCGCCGCCGTGGGCGAACGCGAGAGCGCGTTCTGGCCGCGGCTGGAGGCCCGCGTGCGCGCCGGCTCCGGCAACAACTTCGATGCCATCCAGGACCAGAAGCGTGAAGTCACCGCCGGCGTGGTGCTGAACTGGAATCTGTTCGCCGGCGGTGCCGACCAGGCCCGCGTGCGCCAGCAGACCAATCTGCTGAACCAGGCGGCCGACCAGCGCGACAGGGCCTGCCGCGACGCGCGGCAGAACGCCGGCATCGCGTACAACGACGTGCTCAAGCTCGAGGAGCAGTTGCGTGCACTCGACCGCAACGTGTTGGCCATCGAGAAGGCGCGCGATGCCTACCGTCAGCAGTTCGACATCGGCCAGCGCAGCCTGCTCGACTTGCTGAACTCGGAGAACGAGCTGTACACCGCCAAGCGGTCGTACGCGAATGCCGACTACGACCGCCTGTTCGCGCAGGCGCGCGTGCTGGCGGCGATGCAGCAGTTGACGCCGCGCCTCGGTCTGCGCGCGCCGGTGTCGGCCGCCGACGCCGGCTCGGAGGCCGCGTGGAGTGCCGGCGATGATGGGCCGCAACGATGCCCGGTGCTGGTGGCCGACGTGGTGACCACGCCGCTGAAGGAACTGGACCAGCGCGCGCAGCGCCTGCTCGACAGCGCAGCCCGACCGGTGCGCTGACGCTCGGCGCTGCCGCTACCGCTTGCGCGGCGGCGGCACGTCGGTGCACACGCCATGCGCCACCTCGGCGGCCATGCCGAGCGACTCGCCCAGCGTCGGGTGCGGATGGATCGTGCTGCCGATGTCGACCGCGTCGGCGCCCATCTCGATCGCCAGCGCGACTTCGCTAATCAGGTCGCCGGCGTGCGTGCCGACGATGCCCCCGCCGACGATGCGTTGGGTGTCAGCGCCGAACAGCAACTTGGTGAAACCCTCGTCGCGCGTGTTGGCGATCGCGCGGCCCGACGCCGACCACGGGAACAGCCCTTTGGTGACCGCGATGCCGCGCGCCTTGGCCTCGTCTTCGGTGAGGCCGACCCACGCCACCTCGGGGTCGGTGTAGGCCACGCTCGGAATCACGCGCGCGTCGAAGCGGCTCTTGTCGTCGCCCGAGGCCACCTCGGCCGCGACGTGGCCCTCGTGCACCGCCTTGTGCGCCAGCATCGGCTGACCGACGATGTCGCCAATGGCGAAGATGTGCGGCACGTTGGTGCGCATCTGCACGTCCACCGGGATGAAGCCGCGTTCGTTGACGATCACGCCGGCCTTGTCGACGGCGATCTTCTTGCCGTTGGGGCTGCGGCCGACCGCCTGCAGCACGAGGTCGTAGCGCTGCGGCTCCTTAGGCGCGTTCTCGCCTTCGAATCGAACGTAGACACCGTCGGACCTGGCTTCGGCACCCACCGTCTTGGTCTTCAGCATGATGTGGTCGAAGCGCGCTGCATTCATCTTCTGCCACACGCGCACCAGGTCGCGGTCGGCGCCGAGCATCAGGCCGTCGAGCATCTCGACCACGTCCAGCCGCGCACCGAGCGTCGAATACACGGTGCCCATCTCCAGCCCGATGATGCCGCCGCCGACGATCAGCATCTTCTTCGGCAGCTCGCGCAGCTCGAGCGCGCCGGTGGAGTCGACGATGCGCGGGTCGTCGGGCAGGAAGGGCAGCCGCACCGCCTGCGAGCCGGCCGCGATGATGCAGTGCTTGAAGCGGATCGTCTGCGTCCTGCCGGTCTTGTCCTGGGCGCTGCCGGTGGTCTCCTCGACCACCACGTGGTGCGGGTCGGCGAACGCGCCGTAGCCGCGCACGACCGTGACCTTGCGCATCTTGGCCATGCTGCCGAGGCCGCCGGTCAGCTTGCCGACCACCTTGTTCTTGTGGGCCAGCAGCTTGGTCGCG
>DATIFD010000361.1:0-2718 GCA_035455385.1 Burkholderiaceae bacterium | reverse complement strand
GCGCGCCGCCGGCGCCGGGGCCACCGTGGGCGTCGGGCCCGGCGCGGCAGCGCCGGCAGGCCGCGGCAGGCGCGGCAGGCGGATCCAGAACGTGCTGCCGACGTCGAGCACGCTGTCGACGCCGATCTCGCCGCCCATCGCCAGCATCAGCTGCCGGCTCAACGCCAGGCCGATGCCCGTGCCCTCCACACCGCTCTGGCGCGCGCCCAGGCGCTCGAAGGCGACGAACAGCCGGCTGCGCTGGTCCGTCGTGAGGCCGACACCGGTGTCGACGATCCGCACCTCGACGTGGCCGTCGGTCGTCGAGCCGTGCACGGTGACCTGGCCGTCGCGCCGGTTGTACTTGATCGCGTTGCTGAGCAGGTTCAGCAGCACCTGCTTCAGGCGCAGCGGGTCGGCGCGCACCTGGCAGTCGAGCGCATCGCGATCGGCCAGCGCCAGCTGCACCGGGCGCTCCTGCGCCAGCGGCGCCATCAGCGCGAGGCACTGCTCCAACAACGGCAGCAGCGGCACCGGGGCCATCGACACCGCCAGCCGCCCCGATTCGATGCGGCCGAGGTCGAGCACGTCGTTGATCAGTCGCAGCAGGTGGCGGCCGCCGCTCAGGATCTCCTCGGCGTAGCGCCGCTGCTCGGTGGTCAGCGGGTGCGTCGTGTCCGACAGCAGCAGCTGGCTGAAGCCGAGGATCGCGTTCATCGGCGTGCGCAGTTCGTGCGACATCATCGACATGAAGCGCGACTTGGCGCGGTTGGCGCGCTCGGCCTCGTCCTTCGCAGCGATCAGCGCCTCCTGCGCAAGCTTGCGCTCGGTGATGTCGACGCCGAACACATAGTGCGTACGGCGCCCATCGGGCAGCGTCGGCCCCGCGACATGGCGCACCTCCAGGTCCAGCCGGGGCTGCCCGTCGCTGGCCGGGAAGTGGCGCTCGCTGACCGGGATCTCGCCCGCGTAGGCGCGTGCGACGTCGGGCAGGTTGATCCTGAGGCGCTCCTCGCCGAGCACCTCGCGCGCGTCGCGGCCGACGAGCTCGCTCGCCGGCCGCCCCAGCGCCTGCGCCAGGCGCTCGTTGACGTAGGTGTAGTGATGATCCTCGGTGACGGCGGCGATGAAGCCCGGAAAGGCATCGAGCAGCGCGCGGGTCTGCGCCTCGCCCTCGCGCCGGGCCTGGTGCGCCAGCGCCTCGGCGGTGATGTCGCGGGTGACCAGCACGGCGCAGCGCACGCCCTGCACCGGCTCGGCGAAGGGCGAATAGGTGGTCTCCAGATGCAGCGGCGGCGCGTCCGGTGCGTGGAACACGTCGCGCAGCACGGCGACGCGCTGCGTGCGCAGGCACTCGTGCAGTGCCTGGCGCCGCTCGGCGGTGATCGCCTGCGGCAGCACCTCGGTGACGCTGCGGCCGATGACGCGCTCGCGCGTCAGGCCGGTGCGCCGGCACCAGGCGTCGTTGACCAGGCGATAGACATCGTCCTCGCCGATCACGCTGACCATGTCGGCAATCGAGTTGGCCAGGACCTCGTAGTGGTGCAGGTCGGCCGCCGGCGCGCGCCGCGGACGCCCGAGCGCCCGGGCCCGCGGGTCGGGCACCCCCTGTTTGCCGCGCACGCGTCTGTTCTGCACCCCTGGCGATTCCCCCGGGCGCGATGTTCGCACAACCGGGGGCGCGACCGCGCGGGTCAGGGCGGCGCCTGGCCCGGCACGCGGCCGTCGCGCTTGGCCTGCAGCATCAGCGTCTCCAACTGCGCCAGCAGCTGCGGGTCGCGCGGGTCGCCATCGCGGCCGACCGCGGGCACCGGGCCGCGCCACTGCACCTCGATGCGCGCGAACGGCTTGGGGATGTAGGCACGGTCCCACGAGCGGTGCCAGTGGTACGCGCGGTCGCAGCTGACGCTGGCGTAGTAGATCGGGCACTGGATCACGCGCGAGGTCTCGAGCACGCCGGGCTTGAGCTTGTAGATCGGGCCGCGCGGCCCGTCGACGGCGAAGCTGCAGTTGTGTCCTTCGCGCATCAGCCGCAGCAGCCCTTTCAGCGCGGCTGCGCCGCCCTTGCTCGACGAGCCGACGCTCACCTTGGCGCCGAGCAGGCGCAGCAGCGTGCCCATGATGCGGCCGTCCTTGCTGCGCGAGGCGATCGTCACCAGCCGGTAGCGCTTGACCAGGCAGGCTAGCGCGAACAGGTCGCCGTGCCAGTGCGCCAGGATGAACGGCTGGCGATCGCGCAGCGCATCGCGCATCGCCTGCGGTTCGTGGCAGGTCACGCGCCAGGTGAACGACAGCGGCCGGTACAGCAGCCAGATCAGGAAACCCACCACCACCTGCTTCAAGGCGCCGGACCCCGCCCGCGGCAGTCAGTGGACACCGGCGGCCCCGCGTGGCGTGGCCGCCGTGGCCGGGGCGAAGCGGCGCTCCATCTCGCGGCGCAGGCCATAGGCGCGGCTGGCGGTGTCGATCGCCACGTCGGCGAAGCGCACGGTGTCGCCCTTGGCGACCGCGCGCTTCAGCGTCACGCCATGCGCCAGCGCGAGCGGCAGGCCGTCGGCCGCGCGCGAGGTCGCCGCCGGCAGCAGCTTGCCCCAGACCGTGTAGCCGCCTTCGCCGTCGAGCGTCTCGCCGGCGGACAGCTCGCGCTTCGCCGTGGCCACCACGTCGCCGCGGAAGCCGTCGGGCGCGCCCGTAGGCTCGCCGCGCAGCCCGACGCTGGCCACGGTGATCCCGAGCTCG
>DATIFD010000360.1:0-3822 GCA_035455385.1 Burkholderiaceae bacterium | reverse complement strand
GAGGCCGTCTGTGAGATTGACGGCGTTGCTCGCGCCGACGATGACGAACCAGGTCAGGATGATGAAGCCGAACACGCCGAGCGGGTAGCTGATGGTCTTGACGAAGGGCACCATCAGGTCGGCCTTGGGCGGCAGGTCGTTGGAGAAGCCGCTCTGCACCCAGCGCACGAAGAGCTCGAGCACGCGCAGGTTGGACGTCTCCGAGACGCTGAAGGCGAGGTAGAGCGCGGCGACGATGCCGATCAGCGACTGCCAGAAGAATTTCTCGCGCGCAGGCATGCCTTCGGGGTTCTTCTGCACGACCTTGCGCCAGTCGTCGGCCCAGCCGATGGCACCAAAGCCCATCGTCACCAGCATCACGATCCAGACGAAGCGGTTGCTCCAGTCGAACCAGAGCAGCGTCGAGATGCCGACGCCGATCAGGATCAGCACGCCGCCCATCGTCGGCGTGCCGCGCTTGATCAGGTGCGCCTGCACGCCGTACTCGCGCACCGGCTGGCCGATCTTCAGCTCGGCCAGGCGGCGGATCACCCAGGGCCCGAACGCCAGCCCGATCAGCAGCGCCGTCATCGCCGCCATCACGGCGCGAAAGGTCAGGTACTGCACGACGCGCAAGAACCCGAACGTCTCCGGGAAGTGCGCCTGCAGCCACTGCGCCAGCGCGATCAGCATGCGCGGCCTCCGAGACGCCTAGTGCGCATGCGAGCCCTCCTGCGGCACGAGCGCACGCACCACCCGCTCCATGCCCATGAAGCGCGAGCCCTTCACCAGGGCCGATGCGCACGGCGGTGCCTCGGACAACGCCGCGATCACCTGCAGCGCATCGGCAAAGTGGCGCGCTGCCGTGCCGTACGCCTGCGCCGTGTGCTCGCACAGCGCGCCAGCCACCCAGAGGTGCTCGATGCCGCGCTCGCGCGCGTAGGCGCCGACCTCGCGGTGAAACTCGGGACCCTTGGCGCCGACCTCGCCCATGTCGCCCAGCACCAGCCAGCGCGGACCGGGCAGACCGGCGAGCAGATCGATCGCGGCGCGCACCGAATCGGGGTTGGCGTTGTAGCTGTCGTCGACCAGCGCCACGCGCGCGCCACCGCGCTGCCAGCTCAGCAGCCGCGAGCGACCGGCCACCGGCCGGAAGCGGTCGAGGCCTTCGCGGATCGCACCGATCGGCGCACCGGCGGCCAGCGCGGCGGCCGTGGCCGCCAGCGCGTTGTGCACGTTGTGCGCGCCGGCCGCGTGCACCGCCAGTTCGGCCGCGCCGGCCGGCGTCCGCGCGCGCAACGCCCAATGGTCGCCGGCCCAGACGGCGGTGGCGGTGACGTCGGCGCCGCCACGGGTGGCGAACGTGAGCGTCCGGCGCGCACCGGCCTGCGCGCGCCAGATCGGCGCCATCGCATCGTCGGCCGGGAAGACCGCCACGCCGGAGGCCGGCAGCGCCTCGATCGCCGCGCCGTTCTCGCGTGCCACCGCCTCGACGCTGGCCATGAACTCCTGGTGCTCGCGTTGCGCGTTGTTGACCAGCGTCACCGTGGGCGCCGCGACACGCGCCAGCAACGCGATCTCGCCCGCATGGTTCATGCCGAGCTCGACCACGGCAGCGCGGTGCTGCGGCCGCAGGCGCAGCACGGTGAGCGGCACCCCGATGTGGTTGTTCAGGTTGCCGCTGGTGGCCAACGCCGCATCGCCGCACCAGGCGCGCAGGATGCTCGCCAGCATCTGCGTCACGGTGGTCTTGCCGTTGCTGCCGGTGACGGCGATCAGCGGCAGGCTCGCGCGCGCGCGCCACGCCGCGGCGAGGTCCTGCAGCGCGCGCAGGCTGTCGCCCACCAGCAGGCCCGGCAGTTGGCTTTCGGCCAGCCCGTGCTCGGCGATCGCCGCCGCCGCGCCGGCCGCGCGGGCCTGTGCGAGGAAGCTGTGGCCGTCGAAGCGCTCGCCGCGCAGCGCCACGAACAGGTCACCCGCACGCAGCGTGCGCGTGTCGGTGTGCACGCGCTCGAGCGCGACCGCACCGTCGCCGACCAGCGTCGCGGCGGTCAGCATCGCGTGCGCTTGCGCCAGCGTCATCATCATGCGCGGGGCTCCCTGGCACTCACGCGATCGCTCCGGATGCGCTGCCGCGCAGCTGCAGGGCCTGCGCGGCGACGGCCACGTCGCTGAACGGACGCTTGACGCCGGCCACCTCCTGCGTCTGCTCGTGCCCCTTGCCTGCGATCAGCACGACGTCGCTGTCGCGCGCGCGCTCGACGGCCTCGTGGATCGCCGCGGCACGGTCCTCGATCACGTCGACAGGGCTGTCGTCGGGAATACCGGCCAGGATCTGCGACAGGATCAGCGATGGCGGCTCGTCGCGCGGGTTGTCGCTGGTCAGCACGAGATGGTCGGCGCTCTGGCGCGCGATCGCGCCCATCATCGGCCGCTTGGTCGCGTCGCGGTTGCCGCCGCACCCGAACACGCACCACAGTTTGCCGCCGCGCGAGCGCGCCAGCGGCTGCAGGGCATGCAGCGCCTGCTCCAGCGCATCGGGCGTGTGCGCATAGTCCACCACCACCAGCGGCACCGCGCCGTCCGTCTGCATCACCCGCTGCATACGCCCGGGCACCGGCGACAGCTCCGGTAGCACCCGGACCGCGTCGGCCAACGCGACGCCAAGCGCGCGCAGCGCACCGACCACGGCCAGCAGGTTGCTGGCGTTGTAGCGACCGATGACGCCACAGCGCACCGGCAGCGATGCGTCGCCTTCGGCGAGCTCGAACGCAAGGCCGTCGCCCTCATAGCGCAGATTGCGCGCCACCAGCGTCGCATCGCCGCGCAGCGAATAGGTCCACAGTGCGGGCGAGGGTCCGGCCGCGGCCAGTTCGGCGGCCAGCGCGGCACCCTGCTCGTCGTCGACGTTGATCACCGCGGCGCCCAGGCCCGGCCAGCCGAACAGCGTGCGCTTGGCCGCCCAGTAGCCGGGCATGTCGCCGTGATAGTCGAGATGGTCCTGCGTGAAGTTGGTGAACTGCGCCACCGCGATGCGCGTGCCCGTGAGGCGGTGGTCGACCAGGCCGATCGACGACGCCTCCATCGCGCAGGCGTTGAAGCCATGGGCGACGAAATCGGCCAGCGCGGCCTGCAGCATCACCGCATCGGGGGTGGTCAGGCCGGTGTCGCGCCACGCGCCGTCGCGTCCACCGGCGCGCTCAGCCGTCGCCGGCGGCTCTCCCACCCCGAGCGTGCCGACGACGCCGCAGCGGCGGCCGAGCGCACCGAGCGCCTGCGCGGTCCACCACGCGACCGACGTCTTGCCGTTGGTGCCGGTGACCGCCACGACGTCGAGCGCGCCGCTCGGGTGGCCATACCAGGCGTCGGCGATCTCGCCGGCCATCGTCTTCAGCGACGGCATGCAGGCAACGCGACGCTCGTCGAGGGCGTAGGCGTCCACACCGTCGGCCTCGACCAGGCAGCACGCCGCCCCGGCAGCCAGTGCGGCGCCGACGTGGGCACGCCCGTCGTCGCGCGCCCCGGGCCAGGCCAGGAACGCGTCGCCCGCATGCACGCGGCGGCTGTCGGTGACGAGCGAGCGCGCCCCACCGGTGCGCAGCCACGCGACGGCGCTTGCGCGGTCGGCCAGCACGGTCAGCGCCATCAGTGGCCGCCTCCGTCACCGCCGGGCACCGGTGCCTGCGCCACGATCTGACGGCGCACGTCGAGATCCGGCGGCACGTTGAGCAGGCGCAGCGTCTGCTGCACCACCTGGCTGAACACCGGCGCGGCGACGTCACCGCCGTAGTGGCCGCCGACGCTGGGCTGGTCGATCATCACGGCCATCACGATGCGCGGGCT
>DATIFD010000359.1:0-19059 GCA_035455385.1 Burkholderiaceae bacterium | reverse complement strand
GCGTCATTGCGCCGCGCGCGGCCGTGCTCGACGGACGCGCACGCGCGCTGAGCGCGCTGGTGACGCCGTTCGTCTACCGCCGGTATCTCGACTACGGCGTGTTCGAAGGGCTGCGCCAGCTGCACCGTCGCATTCGCGAAGAGGCGCAGCGACGCGCCGCCGGGCGCCCGGAGCGGGCCAACGACGTCAAGTTGTCGCGCGGCGGCATCCGCGAGATCGAGTTCATCGTCCAGCTGCTGCTGGTGGTGCGCGGCGGACAGTTCCCTGAGATTCGGACGCGCTCCACGCTGCGCGGCCTGCAGCGCCTGGTCGGCCATGGCCTGATGCCGGCCGACACCGCGTCGCGGCTGGCTGACGCCTACACGCTGCTGCGGCGCATCGAGCACCGCATCCAGTACCTCGACGATCAGCAGACGCACGTGCTGCCCACCGTCGATGCCGACCTGAACTGGATCGCGCGCTCGCTGGGCAACACCTCGTGGGGCGGCGCTCGTCAGCTGCTCGATGCGCTCGGCTCGGCCCGGGAATTCGTCGCCAACGAGTTCGATGCCCTGCTGCACGACGGCCAGGCGCCGGCGGCATCCGGCCGCCCCTGCAAGTCGTGCGGCGCGGCCCCGGTGCCGATCGACGCGCTCGCTCAGACCGCGACGCTGCCGCCGGAGCTGGCCGCCCGCATCGCCACCTGGTCGGTGCAACCGCGGGTGCAGAGCCTGCGCGACGAGACCAAGCTTCGACTCGGCCGCCTGGTGATGCGCGCCGCCGCCGGCGTGGCCGACGGTTCGTGCACCGAAGAGGCCACGCTGCGCTTCGTCGACTGGCTCGAGCCGCTGCTGCGCCGCGAGTCGTACGTGGCGCTGCTCGACGAGCGGCCCGAGGTGCTGCGGCGCCTGCTACGACTGCTCGGCCTGGCGCGCTGGCCGATGCAGTACCTGATGCGCCATCCGGGCGTGATCGACGAGCTCGCCGATCCGCGGCTGATGCACGAGCGCTTCGACCGCGGCGAGCTGATCGCCGACCTCGACGAGCGGCACGCCGGCTGGCAGCGCAGCGGCCAGGCCGACGAGAGCGCGCTGCTCGACACGCTGCGCCATGCCCACCATGCCGAGGTGTTTCGCACGCTGGTGCGCGACGTCGAAGGCGAGCTCACTGTCGAGCAGGTCGCCGACGACCTTTCGGCGCTGGCCGACGCATTGATCGACTGCACGCTGCGATGGGCCTGGCGGCGACTGAAGAACCGTCATCGCGAGACGCCGCGATTGGCGGTCATCGCCTACGGCAAGTTGGGTGGCAAGGAACTCGGCTATGGCAGCGACCTCGACGTCGTGTTCCTCTACGACGACAGCGACGAGGACGATCCCGATCGTGCCCAGGAGGTGTACGGCGCCTTCGTGCGCAAGCTGATCACATGGCTCACGCTGCGCACGGCGGCCGGCCAGCTGTTCGACATCGACACGGCCTTGCGGCCCAACGGCAATTCGGGCCTGCTGTCGACGTCGATCGCCTCCTTCGAGCGATATCAGCAAGGTCGCGGCAGCAACACCGCGTGGACTTGGGAGCACCAGGCGCTGACGCGGGCGCGCTTCTGCGCCGGCTGCACCGACCTGGCGCCGCGCTTCGACGCCGTGCGCGCCCAGGTCCTGGGCACCGCGCGCGATCAGGCGGCGCTGGCCGCCGAAGTGGTTGCGATGCGCGAGCGCGTCCAGGCCGCGCACCCGGTGCCTGCCGGGATGTTCGATGTCAAGCACAGCCCGGGCGGGATGATGGATGCCGAGTTCGCGGTGCAGTACCTTGTGCTGGCCCATGCGCACCACCACGCCGACCTGATCGACAACGTCGGCAACATTGCGCTGTTGCAGCGCGCCGAGCAGCATGGGCTCGTGCCGGCCGGTGTCGGTCGGGCCGCTGCCCACGCCTATCGCGAGCTGCGGCGGGCGCAGCACCGCGCGCGGCTCGATGAGCAGCCCACGCAGTTCGAGCCCGGCAAGCTGGCGGTCGAGCGCGGCGCCGTGACGGCACTGTGGCGCGCCGTTTTCGGCTGAGGAGCCGCGCGCTGGCACCCGATCACGATGGCGAGCGCGCGCAGGCACAGGCGGGGCGGCCGTCGTCGCAGTCCTGGTGGGTGCTGGCGGCCCTGCTCGCGCTGGGCAGCCTGCTCGCAGCCGGGCTCGAGCCGCAGCACTTCGACTGGCAACCCGCGATGGCGATGAGCCAGCCGTGGCGGTGGTGGACGGCGGCGTGGGTGCACTGGAGCGACGCCCATCGCTGGGCCAACGTGGCTGGCGCGTTGCTGGTCGGTGCGCTCGGTTGGCGCGCCGGTTGCGATCGGCTCGACGGCCTCGCGTGGTTCGTGGCCTGGCCGCTGACCCAGCTCGGGCTGCTGATGCAGCCGTCGCTGGCGCACTACGGCGGTCTGTCCGGCGTTCTGCATGCCGGTGTCGTGGTGGTGGCCATTTCGCTATGGCAGCGCGAACGCGGCCCGCGACGCTGGCTCGGCGCTGCCATGCTGGCCGGGGTGGTTCTGAAGGTCTTGCTCGAGCGGCCCTGGCACGCCGTGCTGCAGACCGTTCCCGGCTGGGACATTGCCATCGCGCCCGGAGCTCACCTGAGCGGCGCGGTGATGGGTGCGTCGTGTGCGCTGGCGGCGGTGGCTATGCGCCGCCGCGACGGCGCGCCAGACGAAGCGGAGAACGTCATCGCATGACCGATCGCAAATCCCATCTCGACACCATCGCCGTGACGGCGCTGCTGGCCTGTTGCATGGTTTGGGGGTTGGGCCAGGTGGCCAGCAAGTCGGCGCTCGCCGAGGTGCCGCCGCTGCTGCAGGCCGCGGTCCGCTCGCTCGGCGCGGCGCTGCTGGTGGCGGTATGGGCCCGCGCACGGGGCATCCGCCTGCTCGATCGGGATGGCACCTGGGCCGCTGGCCTGGGCGCGGGCGCGCTGTTCGCGCTCGAGTTCGCCTGCCTGTTCACCGGGCTGAGGTTCACGACCGCGTCGCGGATGGTGGTCTTCGTCTACCTGGCGCCGTTCGTGGTGGCGCTGGGCATGCCGCTGGTCGCGCGCGGCGAACGCCTGGATGGCGTGCAGTCGCTGGGGCTGGTGGCAGCGTTCGCCGGCGTCGCCTGGGCGTTTGCCGAGGGCTTTCAGCGCCCATCGGTCGGCGAGCTCCAGTGGCTTGGCGATGCCCTCGGGGTGGCCGGTGCGGTCTCGTGGGGCGCGACAACGCTGCTCATCCGGGGCAGCAGCCTGTCGCATGCCGCACCCGAGAAGACCCTCTTCTACCAACTGGCCGTGTCGGGCCTGGCGTTGTGCGTCGCGTCCTGGCTGGTCGGCGAGACTTGGCCGCAGCGACTGAGCGCCGGCCCGGCGGGCTGGCTGACCTTCCAGATCGTGGTGGTCTGCTTTGCCAGCTACCTGATGTGGTTCTGGCTCGTGCGCCACTACCCGGCGACCCAGCTGTCGGCCTTCACGTTGCTGACCCCGATCTTCGGCCTGCTGGCGGGCGTGCTGCTGATGGCTGACCCGCTGACGTTGCGCCTGGTCACGGCGTTGGTTGGCGTGTCGGTGGGCATCGCCCTGGTCCACCGCGGCAGGCCCGCGGCACGGGTGAGACCGCCCGGCGCCGTCGCGAAAAGCTAGCCCGTCGGCCTGCAGACCCCGGCAAGCTGAGGTTCAGGGATCGCCCCACCGGCATCAAGGGCACCGCGGATTCACGGAACTCCGGGCGCAGCGGCGAATCACATCCTTGCTTTTGCTTCGTCCCGCTGCGCATGGGGGCGTGGTGAAGAGCAGACGTGTTTATTGCTGTGCAGCCTGCCGGACGAGCCGGCGGAAACCCCGGAGCGCTTCTCCTCCTCCTCCCTCCCTCCCTCCTTCGCTCAGGGGCGCTGCACGGCAACTTTCTTCCATCAGCGGCCACCGTCGGGTGGCCGTTGTCGCGAGTACGACCCGGCTAACGCAACCAGCCCTTGCGTCGGAAGTAGATGAACGGGGCGACCACCGAGGCCAGCATCAGCAGCAGCGCCAGCGGGTAGCCCCAGGGCAGACGCAGCTCGGGCATCTCCTGGAAGTTCATGCCGTAGATGCTGGCGATCAGGGTCGGTGGCAGCAGCGCAACGCTGGCCACCGAGAAGATCTTGATGATCTTGTTCTGGTTGATGTTGATGAAGCCGACGGTGGCATCCATCAGGAAGTTGATCTTGTCGAACAAGAAGGCCGTGTGCGAGTCGAGCGAATCGATGTCGCGCAGGATCTGCCGCGCCTCTTCGAACTGCTCGGCGTTGAGCATCCGGCTGCGCATCATGAAGCTGAGCGCGCGCCGGGTGTCCATCACGTTGCGGCGGATGCGTCCGTTGAGGTCCTCCTGTCGCGCGATCGCGGCCAGCGCCGCAGCAGCCGCCTGGTCGTCGACCTCCTGCTTGAGCACGCCGTTGCCCACGGCCTCCAGCGCGTCGTAGATGCCCTCCAGCGCGTCGGCCGAGTATTCGGCGTCGGCGTCGAAGAGCTTGAGCAGGACGTCCTTGGCATCTTCGATCAGCGCGGGGATGCGGCGTGCGCGCATGCGCAGCAGCCGGAACACCGGCAGATCCACCGCGTGCACCGAATGCAAGACGCCGTCCTTCAGGATGAAGGCTACGCGCACGTTGCGCGATAGGTTCTCGTCGTCCTCGATCAGGAAGTCGGAGCGAATGTGCAGCTCGCCGTTGTCGCCCTCGTAGAAGCGGGCCGACTCCTCGAGGTCGTCGCCGACCATGTCCTCCGGCAATGCCAGCCCGAAGCGCTCGCCGATCCAGCGTTTTTCTTCCTCGGTCGGGGCCTCCAGGTCGACCCAGATCGGGCGCAGCGCGGCCAGCGCCTGCGCGCTGTCGATCTCCTGCTGCACCAATCGGCCGTTGACGAGCGTGAAGACGTTGAGCATCCGGTGAACTCCAACGCCCGGTCAGCGGAGCCGGCAGCGGGATCGACAGTGCATGAACCGAGGATTGCCCGCGGGCCGGTTCGCGAGGCGCGCGATTATGGCACTGCACGGTGCAGGCCCGACGCTCACGCTTGCGGATGCTCGAAACCAGGGGATCCTACAACGCGAACCGGGCTTGTGGGTGGGTTTGAAGCAGCGCACACTGGCCCGCAACCGCACGCGGGCACGGCGAGTTTGAGCCTGCAGTGACGCCGGTGCTGCGCGCGCGGCCTGATCGCTCGACTTGGGAAAGGAAGTTCCGATGAATTTGACGATCAGCGGGCACCACCTCGAGGTGACGCCCGCATTGCGCGAGTATGTGCTCACAAAACTCGACCGTGTCACGCGGCACTTCGACCAGGTGGTCGACATCACCGTGCTGCTGTCGATCGAGAAGTTGCGAGAGAAGGAGCGCCGCCAGAAGGCCGAAGTGACATTGCACGTCAAGGGACGCGACATCTTCGTCGAGCAGGCGCACGAAGACCTGTATGCCGCGATCGACCAGCTGATGGACAAGCTCGATCGGCAAGTCTGCCGACACAAGGACAAGGTGCAGGACCATCACCACCCGGCGCCCAAACGCGCCTCCTGACCGTCGCCGAAAGCGCGAAAACGGCCCTCCGGGGCCGTTTTCCATTGGGGCTGGTCTCTAGATTCGACCTTGACGCAACACCCCGCAAGCTCGTCACCTGTCTACCGTGCGGTGCAGCAATGCGTTTCTATAATTCATTGATCTGTCATGGGACGCCCGCGGCAGCCAAGCCAAGCCGGCAGGGTCGCAGGGTAGGGAACCGATGAACCGTCTCGCAGCCATCCTGCCCGCCAGCAACGTGCTGGTGAATGTGGAGGCCACCAGCAAGAAGCGCGCTTTCGAGCACGCCGGCCTGCTGTTCGAGAACCTGCACTCGATCGCGCGGGCGACGATCACGGACAACCTGTTCGCCCGCGAGCGGCTCGGGTCCACCGGGCTGGGCCACGGCGTGGCCATCCCGCACGGGCGAATCAAGGGCCTGAAGACCCCGTTGGCGGCGGTGTTGCGGTTGCAGGGACCGATCCCCTTCGACGCCCCCGACGACGAGCCGGTCAACCTGCTGATCTTCCTGCTCGTACCTGAGGCTGCCACGCAGCGGCACCTGGAGATCCTCTCGGAGATCGCAGAGATGCTGTCGGACCGCTCGCTGCGCGAGCAGCTGCAGACCGAGCCCGACGCAGCGACGCTGTACCGCCTGATTCACGACTGGCACCCGGCGAACACGCTGGCCTGAGCGCGTCCTAGAGGCCGGCTCGACGGCGCCCGATGAAACCCACATCTGTCAGCGCGGAGGCCCTGTTCGAGGCGCAGCGCGAAGCACTACATTGGGAATGGGTGGCCGGCCATGCCCACCCCGAGCGGCGGTTCGACGACGCCGCGGTGCGCGACGCGCAGTCGGCCGCCGACTTGGTCGGCTACCTGAACTACATCCACCCGTACCGGGTGCAGATCGTCGGCCACCGTGAAGTGGCTTACCTGTCTGCGGTGAGCCCGGAGGATCAGGAGCGACGCATCTCGCGCATCGTGACGCTCGAGCCGCCGGTGATCATCACGGCCGACGGCGTGACGCCGCCGCCGCGGCTGGTGGCCATGTGCGACCGCGCCGACATCCCGCTATTCGTCACCGGTGAGTCGGCCGGCCAGGTGATCGACGTGGTGCGCAGCTATCTGGCCCAGCACTTCGCCGAACGCACGACGCGTCACGGGGTGTTCATGGACATCCTCGGCCTGGGCGTGCTGCTCACCGGTGAATCGGGGCTCGGCAAGAGCGAGCTCGGTCTCGAGCTGATCTCGCGCGGTCACGGCCTGGTGGCGGACGACGCGGTGGACCTCTACAAGGTGTCGCAGTCGTCGCTCGAGGGGCGTTGCCCGGAGCTGCTGGCCAATCTGCTGGAGGTGCGCGGCATCGGCCTGCTCGACATCAAGGCGATCTTCGGCGAGACCGCCGTGCGCCGGAAGATGCGGCTGAAGCTGATGGTGCATCTGGTGCGCAAGGAGACGATGGAGCGCGAGTTCGAGCGCCTGCCTTACGAACCGCTGTACGAGGACATCCTGGGCATCGCGGTGCGCAAGGTGGTCATCGCTGTCGACGCCGGGCGCAACCTGGCGGTGCTGGTGGAGGCTGCCGTGCGCAACACGATCCTGCAACTGCGCGGCATCGACACGTATCAGGAATTCATCGCCCGGCACCAGAGGGCGATGGAGCAGAACGGCTGAGACGTTGGCAGTCGCTACCTGCCCGGTCGGTGGGGGCAGTTCTTCTTGGTGCACACGGCATACAGCGACAGCGCATGGTCGCTCAACTCGAAGCCGCGTGCCTGCGCCACGACCCGCTGCCGCTGCTCGATCTGGGCGTCGTAGAACTCCTCGACGCGGCCACAGGTCACGCACACCAGATGATCGTGGTGCTGGCCTTCGTTGAGCTCGAACACCGACTTGCCGGACTCGAAGTGGCTGCGCTTGAGCAACCCTGCCTGCTCGAACTGCATCAGCACCCGGTACACGGTCGCCAGACCGATGTCCGCGCCCTCCTGCAGCAGCGACTTGTAGACGTCCTCGGCGCTCATGTGGCGCACCGCCGTCTTCTGGAAGATGTCGAGGATTTTCAGGCGCGGCAGCGTCGCTTTCAGCCCGCTGCTCTTGAGTTCGTCGACCTGGCTCATGCTGACGGGCTGCGGGGTTGGATGCAGGGGCGGGCCGATAGAATCGGCACATCATAGCCACGGGCGGCGCCACAAACGCCAGCAAGCCCATTCGTCGCGCTGCCATGCCGCTCCGTCCGTTGCGTCGCCTGCACCTCCCGGCCATCTCGGCCGTGCTGTTCGCCGCGGCTCTGAGCGGCTGCTCAGCCGTCTCGCGGGACGGCAGCCTGCTCGGACTCGTCACGCCCTATCGCATCGACATCGTCCAGGGCAACGTCGTCACCAAGGAACAACTCGCACTCGTGCGGCCGGGGCTGACCCGCGTGCAGGTGCGCGACCTGCTGGGCTCGCCGCTGCTGGCCGATCCGTTCCATGCCGACCGCTGGGACTACGTATTCACCATCGTGCGCCCCGGTACGCAGCCCCAGCGCCGTAGCGTGGTCGTGTATTTCGAGGGCGATCGCCTCGCCAAGATCGATGCGCCCGATCTGCCGTCCGAGCGGGAGTTCGTTGCGCTGATCAGCCGCACCTCGGCCAGCGGCAAGACGGTCACCCTGGAGCTGACACCAGAGCAGGTCGCGGCGTTGCCGGCGCCGGTCAAACAGGCCGCACCGGCGCCCGAGCCCGAGATGGGCCCGCTGCGCAACTACCCGCCGCTGGAGTCGAATTGACGAGTCCCTCAGCCGTGGCCGTGGCCGTGGCCGGTGCGTCCGGCCGCATGGGCCGCATGTTGATCGAGGCGATCTCCCGCGCCGGCGACTGCCGATTGAGCGGTGCGCTCGACCTGCCGGGGAGTCCCGCGATCGGCCAGGACGCCGCGGCCTTCCTGGGGGTCGACAGCGGCGTGCGGGTGTCCAGCGATCTGCGTCAGGGCATCGGCGGTGCGCAGGTGCTGATCGACTTCACGCGCCCCGAGGGCACGATGGCACACCTGGCCGCGTGCCGCGAGCTCGGTGTGGCCGCGGTGGTGGGCACCACCGGCCTGTCATCCGCGCAGAAGGACGAGGTCGCGCGCATCGCCCAGCACATCGCCGTCGTGATGGCGCCCAACATGAGTGCCGGCGTCAATGTCGTGTTCAAGCTGCTCGACATGGCGGCACGCGCCTTGAGCGAGGGCTACGACATCGAAATCATCGAGGCGCACCACCGCCACAAGGTCGACGCGCCCAGCGGCACCGCGCTGCAGATGGGTGAAGTGGTGGCGCGCGCGCTGGGACGCGATCTGGCATCGTGCGCCGTGTACGGCCGCGAGGGCGTCACCGGCGAGCGCCAGCGCTCGACGATCGGTTTCTCGTCGGTGCGCGGCGGCGACATCGTCGGCGACCACACGGTGCTGTTCGCCGGTACCGGCGAGCGCATCGAGATCACGCACCGCTCGGCCAGTCGTGCCACCTACGCCGAGGGCAGCCTGCGCGCCGCGCGCTTCCTGGCCGACAAGCGCAGCGGCCTGTTCGACATGCATGACGTGTTGGGCCTTCGCTGATGGAGGGGCTGCAGCAGTTCTGGCAGCAGACCGACAACGTCGGCCGCGCGGTGGCCATGCTGCTGCTGGCCATGTCCATCAGCGCGTGGGTGGTGATTCTGTGGAAGGCCTGGGTGCTGCAGCGTGCACGTCGCGACATCGCGCGAGCCGTGCCCGCGTTCTGGGCCGCCGAATCGGTCGACAGCGCGCGCAGCCGGCTGCAGATGCTCGATCGCGAGCAGGTGCTGGCGCCGCTGCTGGCCGCCGCCACGGCCCAGCCGGCGCCGGGCACGCTGGAGACCTCGGGCGTGCTCGACTCGCAACTGACGCGGCGCCTGCGCGATGCGCTGCACGGTGGGCTGGCGCACCTGCAGTACGGGCAGACGCTGCTGGCATCGATCGGCAGCACGGCACCGTTCATCGGCCTGTTCGGCACCGTCTGGGGCATCTATCACGCGCTGGTCAGCATCTCGGCCGCCGGTTCGATCACCATCGAGAAGGTGGCCGGCCCGGTGGGCGAGGCGCTGATCATGACGGCCGCGGGCCTGGCGGTGGCCATCCCGGCGGTGCTCGCCTACAACCTGTACGGCAAGTGGGTCGCCGCGTGCGAGGCCGAGCTCGAAGGATTCGCGCACGATCTGCGCGAGATGGCGCTCGAGGCCGGCCGGTCGCCGGCCGCCTGAGATGGCTTTCGGCCGCCTGCAGCGCAGCGCGTCGGCGCAGCCGATGAGCGACATCAACATGACGCCGCTGATCGACGTGATGCTGGTGCTGCTGGTGATCTTCATGATCACCGCGCCGCTGATGAGCTCGAGCCTCAAGCTCGACCTGCCGCGCACCGAGGGCGCCAAGCCCACCGACGCCCAGCTGTTCGTCACGCTGGCCATCGACCCGCAGGGCCGCTTCTTCTGGGGCGACGAACAGGTCTCGGTCGACACGTTGCGGCTGCGCGTGCGCGAGGCCGCCGTACGAAACCCGGCCACCGAGGTGCAGCTGCGCGCGGACAAGTCGGTCACCTACGGCCGCGTCGCCGAACTGATCGGCATCGTGCAGGAAGGCGGGCTCTCGCGCGTGGGCTTCGTCACCGAATCGGGGCCCGAACCGGCTCGCTGAACGCCGCGCAGGGCGTCGAACCTGCCCTCCTACAATGGAGGGCATGAACGAGAAATACGCCCCCGCCGAGGTCGAATCCGCCGCGCAGGCGCATTGGACGGCGACGGACGCCTACCGCGTCACCGAGGACAAGAGCCGCCCGAAGTTCTACGCCTGCTCGATGCTGCCCTACCCGAGCGGCGCGCTGCACATGGGGCATGTGCGCAACTACACCATCAACGACATGCTCGCGCGCTACAAGCGCATGCAGGGCTTCAACGTGCTGATGCCGATGGGCTGGGACGCCTTCGGCCTGCCGGCTGAAAACGCGGCCATGAAGAGCGGGGTCGCACCGGGAAAGTGGACTCGCGACAACATCGCCCTGATGAAGGCGCGGTGCCAGTCGCTGGGCTTGGCGATCGACTGGTCGCGCGAGCTGTCCACCTGCGATCCCGCGTACTACCGCTGGAACCAGTGGTTCTTCCTGAAGTGTCTGGAGAGCGGCATCGCCTACCGCAAGACGCAGATCGTCAACTGGGACCCGGTCGACCAGACCGTGCTCGCCAACGAGCAGGTGATCGACGGCCACGGCTGGCGCTCGGGGGCGCCGGTGGAAAAGCGCGAGATCCCCGGCTACTACTTCAACATCACGAAGTACGCCGAGGAGTTGCTCGAATGCACGCTCAACAAGCTGCCGGGCTGGAGCGAGCGCCTGCGCCTGATCCAGGAGAACTGGATCGGCAAGAGCGAGGGCGTGAACTTCGGCTTTCCTTACACGATCGACGGCGAGGACAAGCTGCTGCGCGTGTACACCACGCGCGCTGACACCATCATGGGCGTCAGCTTCGTCGCGATCGCCGCCGAGCATCCGCTGGCCAAGCGCCTGGCGCAGGACCAGCCCGCACTCGTGCCCTTCATCGAGAAGTGCAAGCAGGGCTCGGTGATGGAAGCCGACATGGCGACGATGGACAAGGAGGGCCTGCCCACCGGCTTTCACGTCACCCATCCGCTCACCGGCGCGAAGGTCGAGGTCTGGATCGGCAATTACGTGCTGATGGCCTACGGCGAGGGCGCGGTGATGGGCGTGCCCGCGCACGACGAGCGCGACTTCGCATTCGCCAAGAAGTATGGCCTGCCGATCCCGCAGGTGATCGCGGTCGAGGGCGAGACCTTCTCCACCGACGCGTGGGCGGAGTGGTACGCCGACAAGCAGCGCGGCGTGTGCGTCAACTCCGGCAGGTACGACGGCCTGGGCCACCAGGCCGCAGTGGACGCGATCGCGGCCGACCTTGCCGACAAGAATCTTGGCCGCAAACAGGTGCAGTACCGGCTGCGCGACTGGGGCATCAGCCGCCAGCGCTATTGGGGCACACCGATCCCGGTGATCCACTGCGACACGTGCGGCGTCGTACCAGTGCCCTACGAAGACCTGCCCGTCGTGCTGCCCGAAGACCTGGTGCCCGACGGCAGCGGCAGCCCGCTCACGAAGTGCGAGGCGTTCCTTACATGCGCCTGCCCGAAGTGCGGCAAGCCAGCAAGGCGCGAGACCGACACGATGGACACGTTCGTCGACAGCGCCTGGTACTACATGCGCTACGCGAGTGCCGGCGCGCCGACGATGGTCGATGCGCGCAACGACTACTGGATGCCGATGGACGTATACATCGGCGGCATCGAGCATGCGGTGCTCCACCTGCTGTACGCGCGCTTCTGGACCAAGGTGATGCGCGACATGGGCCTGCTGCACTTTGACGAGCCGTTCGTGCGCATGGTCAACCACGGCATGCTGCTGAACCACATCTTCTTCACCCGCAACGACAAGGGCGGCAAGGACTACGTGCCGCCTGCGGAGGTGAAGCCCGTGCTCGACGGTCAGGGGCACGTCGTCGGCGGCGCCACGGCCGACGGCACGCGGGTGGAGTACGGCGGCGTCGGCAAGATGGGCAAGACCGAGCGCAACGGCGTCGACCCGCAGGATCTGATCGACACCTACGGGGCGGACACTGCGCGTCTGTTCGTGATGTTCGTCGGCGGGCCGGAGGATGCGTCGGTGTGGTCCGACACCGGAGTCGAAGGTTCGTCGCGCTTCCTGCGCCGCGTGTGGCAGTTCGCGGTCCGGAACGCCGAGACCCTGCGCGCCGCGCGCAGCGACCTCGGCGACCTCGGTGGTCCGGCCAAGGCGCTGCGCCGCGAGATCCATGCACTGCTGAAGCAGATCACCTACGACTACGAGCGCATGCAGTACAACACCGTCGTCTCGGGATCGATGAAGCTGCTCAACGCACTCGAGGACTTCAAGCCCGGCACCGGCGCGCCGGGCGACATCGCGCCGTTGCGCGAAGGCATGTCGGTGCTGCTGCGCGTGCTCTACCCGGCGTGCCCGCACATCACGCAGGTGCTGTGGCAGCAACTCGGGTTCGATCGCACCGCGGGCGAGCTGCTCGATGCCGCCATGCCGGTGGTCGACGAGTCGGCCCTGATGCAGGACGAGGTCGAATTGGTGCTGCAGATCGGCGGCAAGACCCGCGGCAGCGTGCGCGTGCCGGCGCAGGCCGACCGCGCGGCGATCGAGCGCACGGCCCTGGCCAGCGCCGAGTTCGCCAAGTTCGGAGAAGGCAAGGCCGCGAGAAAGGTGGTGATCGTGCCAGGTCGACTGGTCAACGTGGTGGTCTGACCGCGCGAGCAATGCCCAGCCGGCGTGCGCTGACCATTCCGCTGCTGGTGAGCGCCGCGCTCGCTGCCTGTGGCTTCCAGTTGCGCGGGGCCAACGAGTTGCCGTTTTCGCGCATCTCGCTGGAGGGATTCGCACCTCGCTCGCCGCTGGCCGACGAACTGCGCCGCACGCTGTCGCAAAGCGCCGAGGTGGTGGCCTCGCCGGCGCAGGCGCAGGTGGTGCTGTACGCGCTCAGCGACCGGCGCGAGCGCAGCGTCGTCGCGTCGACCACGGCCGGTCAGGTGCGCGAACTGACGTTGCGCGTGCGCCTGGAGTTCAAGCTGACCACCCCCGGTGGCCGGGAGTTGATCCCGCCCACGGAATTGCTTCTGTCGCGCGACATGAGCTACACCGAAACCTTCGCGCTCGGCAAAGAGTACGAGGAGGCGCAACTGATGAAGGCGATGCAGTCCGACATCGTGGGCCAGCTGATGCGGCGGCTGGCCCATGTGAAGGGCGTCGCCGGCTGACGGGCACAACGCCATGCAACTGCGCCCGGACCAACTCGCCGCCGCGCTCGCACGAGGCCTGAGGCCGCTGTACACCGTGCACGGCGACGAAGCGCTGTTGGCGCAAGAGGCCGGCGACCTGGTGCGCCAGGCCGCCCGCGCGGCCGGCTACAGCGAGCGCAAGGTGTTCAGCGTGACGGGCGCGCACTTCGACTGGTCGGCACTGCTCGGCGCATCGATGGCGATGAGCCTGTTTGCCGAGCGTCAGTTGATCGAGATCCGCATTCCTGGTGGCAAGCCGGGCAAGGAGGGTTCAGAGGCGCTGCAGCGGTATTGCGAAACGCTGTCCGACGACGTGGTGACGCTGATCCACCTGCCCAGACTGGATCGACAGCAACTCGGCAGCGCGTGGTTCGGCGCGCTCGACGCAGCGGGCGTCACGATCCGCGTCGATCCAGTCGAGCGCCACGCGCTCCCGCAGTGGATCGCGCGCCGGCTGGCCGCGCAGGGGCAGCGGGTCGAAGACGGCGACGCCGGTGCACAGACCCTGGCATTCTTTGCCGACCGCGTCGAGGGCAACCTGATGGCTGCGCATCAGGAACTGCAGAAGATCGCGCTGCTGTACCCGGCCGGCGTGCTGACCTTCGAGCAGATCGAGGCCGCGGTGCTCAACGTCGCGCGCTACGACGTCTTCAAGTTCGCCGAGGCCGTGCTGGCCGGTCAGACCGCGCGCGTGCTGCGCATGCTCGACGGGCTGCGCGCCGAGGGCGAGGCCCCGTTGCTGGTGCATTGGACGCTGGCCGAGGACATCCGAGCCCTCAAACGGGTGAAAGACGCGCTCGCGCAGGGCAAGCCGATGCCGGTGGCGCTGCGCGAGGCGCGCGTGTGGGGCACCAAGGAGCGTCTGGTTGAGCGGCTCGCGCCGCAGCTGGCCGACCATACGCTGGCGCACTGGCTCGATGCGGCCAGCATCTGCGACGGCTTGATCAAGGGTCTCAAGCACCCGCATTGGCCGCTCGAGCCCTGGGACGGCCTGAAGCGCCTCGCGCTGATGGTCACCCAACACACGGCAGCACCGAAGCCTGCGCAACCCTTGAGACTGGCGCTGCAGGCAACGTTCTGAACCGGAGCCGCAGGGCGGTTCAGTAGCCGCGCGCGCGGTCCACCAGGTTGGCGACGGGCTGCCCGTCGAGCAGCGCCTGCACGTTGGCGGCGACCAGCTGCGCCGCGCTGCGCGGATCGGTCAGCGCCGCCACGTGGGGCAGCACGGTCACGCGAGGGTGGCGCCAGAAGGGATGTTTCTCGTCCAGCGGCTCGCGTTCGAACACGTCGAGCACCGCGTGGCCGATGCGCCCGGTGGCCAGCGCCGCGCGCAGGTCGGCCTCGACGACATGGGCACCGCGCCCGAAGTTGATCAGCCCGGCGCCGCGCGGCATCGCGGCGAAGAAGCGCTCATCGAGCAGCCCGCGCGTGTCCGCCGTCAGCGGCAGCGTGTTGATGACGATCGAGCTGCCGCCAAGGCATGGCATCAACGCGCCGTTGCCGTACACGTGCGCCACGCCGGCGGGCAGTTCGCGCGGCGCGTCGCTGCGCGTCCAGCCGGTGATGCGGTAGCCGTGCGGGGCCAGCGCGTGCACGCAGGCGTGGCCCATCCGGCCCAGCCCAAGCACGGTGATCGGCAACTCGTCCGCGCGCAGCTGCGGCAGCTGCCGCCACTGCATCTGTCGTTGCTGGCGTTGGTAGGCGAAGAAGCCGCGGTGCAACGACAGCACCGCCCACAGCGCGGTCTCACCCATCGCGGCGGCGAGCGCCGGATCGACCATGCGCGCGACCGGCACGCCTGTCGGTACGGTGTCGTCGCTCAGCAGCCCCTCGACGCCCGCCCACAAGGACTGGATCAGCCGCAATCTCGGCAGCCCGCGCAGGCTGCCTGGCGGCGGGTTGGCGACGATGGCCACCTCGATGCGCGTGCGGTCGAAGATCTCATCCGCAGCCACCAGGTGGTGCTGCGGCATCGCCTGCGCCAGCGCGGTGTACCAGCGATCGCGCCCGGCTGCCTCGAAGTCGCCTGCCAACAGCAGATTCATGGCGTCAACTGTGCACGCTGCAGCAGGCCCCGCAGCGCATGGTCCACGCTCGCGGCGCGCACTTCGGCACGGTCGCCGTCAAAGCGCCGATGCTGGCTGTCGATCTGCAACGTGCCGTCTCGGCGGCGCACCGCGAAGCCGAACCACACGGTGCCCACCGGCTTGGTGGGCGTCGCGCCGCCCGGGCCGGCAATGCCGGTGACCGACACCGCGAGGTCTGCGCCGCTGCTGCGCGCAATGCCTTCGACCATCGCGCGCGCCACCGCATCGCTGACTGCGCCGTTCGCCTCGATCAGCGACTGCGGCACGCCAAGCAGTGCCACCTTGGCGGCATTGCTGTAGCTGACGACACCGCGCTCGAACCAATCGCTCGATCCAGCCAGATCGGTGCACGCCGCAGCGACCAGGCCGCCGGTGCAGCTCTCGGCGCAAGCCACCCGCCAGCCCAGCGTGCGCAGGTGCTCGGCCAACTGCGCGACGAGCTGGGCACGGTCGCTCACGACAGTCTCCACAACGCGATGATCAACAAGGCACACAACGCGGCCACCAAGTCGTCGAACAGGATGCCGAAGCCCTGGCGGGCACCGATCGGCTCGCCGGCGCGCGCCTTGAACAGACCATCGGCCCAGGCCACGGGCCCGGGCTTGGCGATGTCGAACAGACGAAACAGCGCCACCGCGGCCAGCTGGCCCATCCAATCGGTGGGCATGACCAGCCACAGCACGAGCCAGATGCCGAGCACTTCGTCCCACACGATGGCGCTCGGGTCGCTCTGGCGCAGCGCCTGCGCCGCGCGGGTGCAGGCCCACCAGCCGACCGCGAACGACAGCAGCAACACCAGCGCCCATTGCCAGTCGCTCAGCCCGGGGTGCAGCAGCGCGAACACGGCCCAGCCGAACACGGTGCCGGCAGTGCCTGGCCCCTTGGGGAGCAGGCCACTGCCCAGTCCGACCGCGATCGGGTGCGCCGGGTGTTCGAACAGGAAGCGCCAGTCAGCACGCCGCGGCGCGAAGCCGGCGGTCGGTGGCATCGACCAGGCCTTCATGGCGGGGCCGCGGCAAAGTGGTCGAATCCGCGCGCCGCCCACGAGACGACGCTGCCGTCGGCCCAGCGGACCCGCAGGCCGGGTTCGGCCTGCACCTCGCCGATGCGGCTGACGGGCACCCCGGCCTGATCGGCCGCTTCCGCAACGGCGGCCCGCGCCGACGGCGCCGCGCTGAAGAGCAATTCGTAGTCGTCGCCACCACCGAGCACGCATCGCTGCTGCACCGCAAGTGGCTGCTGCGCGAGCGCGCTCGATCGAGGCAGTGCCGCCCAGTCGAGTTGCGCGCCGACGCCTGATTGCGCGAGCACATGACCGAGATCCCCCGCGAGGCCGTCGCTGAGGTCGATCGCGGCGTGGGCGATGCCACGCAGCGCGATGCCAAGCGCCAGCCGCGGTTGCGGCCACTCCATCGCGCGGCGCAAGGTCGCGAAGGCGTCATCGCGCAACTGCACCTGGCCACGAAACACCTCGAGCGCCAGCCTCGCGTCGCCGATGCCGCCGCCGTGCGGGTGGCTCACCCACAAGTCGTCGCCGGGCCGCGCGCCGCTGCGCAACAGCGCGGTCCCGGACGGGACCTCGCCGAGCACCGTGATGCCCACCGTCACCAGCGGCCCCGACGTCGTGTCACCGCCGACGAGCTCGATGCCGTGCGCGTCCGCGAGCGCGAACACGCCTTCGGCAAAGCCGCTCAGAAACGCCTCGTCGGCCTGCGGCAGCGCCAACATCATCGTGAATGCCAACGGCGATGCGCCGCACGCGGCGAGGTCGCTCAAGTTGACCGCGAGCGCCTTGTGCCCCAGCGCCTGCGGCATCACGGTCGACAGAAAGTGGCGTCCCTCGACGAGCAGATCGCTGGAGACCGCCAGTTGCTTGCCCGACGACGGTGCCAGCAGTGCACAGTCGTCGCCCACGCCGAGCACCGCCCGCCGGACCGGGCGCGTGAAATAGCGGGCTATCAGTTCGAACTCGCCGAGCGGCATCGGTCGATTGTGGCCCACGGCTTCGGGAAGAAGGGGTGCCAGACAGGTCGCTCGCGCGACGCGCACGCTCCTACAATCGCCGACCCGCCCCAAGCCAGCGAAGCGCTTATGCCCTCCACCTACGAAGCCAAGCGCGCGGAGTTGCGCCGCGCAGCGCTCGAGTACCACGAGTTCCCGACGCCGGGGAAAGTGGCGATCGCCGCCACCAAGCAGTTGCTCAACCAGCGTGACCTTGCGCTGGCGTATTCGCCCGGCGTGGCTGCCGCGTGCGAAGAAATCGCTGCCGACCCTGTCACGGCTTACCGCTTCACGGCCCGCGGCAACCTGGTGGCCGTGGTCACCAACGGCACCGCGGTGCTCGGCCTCGGCGACATCGGTCCCCTGGCCGCCAAGCCGGTGATGGAGGGCAAGGGTGTCTTGTTCAAGAAGTTCGCCGGCATCGATGTGTTCGACATCGAGATCAACGAGAAGAACCTCGACAAGCTGGTCGACACCATCGCAGCGCTCGAGCCCACGTTCGGCGGCATCAATCTGGAAGACATCAAGGCGCCCGACTGCTTCTACGTCGAGCGCAAGCTGCGTGAGCGGCTGAAGATCCCGGTGTTCCACGACGACCAGCACGGCACGGCGATCGTCGTCGGTGCGGCGCTGCTCAACGGTCTGAAGGTGGTCGGCAAGAACGTCCGCGACGTCAAGCTTGTAGCGTCGGGCGCGGGTGCGGCGGCATTGGCATGTTTGAATCTGTTGATGAAGCTGGGCATGCCGCGCGAGAACATCTGGGTCACCGACCTTGCCGGCGTCGTCTGGAAGGGTCGCACCGAGTTGATGGACCCCGACAAGCAGGAGTTCATGCAGGACACCAAGCTGCGTACGCTGGCAGAGGTGATCGTCGATGCCGACGTCTTCCTCGGACTGTCGGCCGGTGGCGTGCTGAAGCCGGCAATGGTCCAGGCGATGGCGAAGCGGCCGCTGATCTTTGCGCTGGCCAATCCGACGCCGGAGATCATGCCCGAGGAGGTGCGTGCGGTGCGCTCCGATGCGGTGATGGCCACCGGCCGAACCGATTACCCGAACCAGGTCAACAACGTCCTGTGCTTTCCCTATATCTTCCGCGGCGCGTTGGACTGCGGTGCCACCACGATCACCGACCGCATGGAGGTGGCAGCCGTGCACGCGCTGGCCGAACTGGCACAGGTCGAGCAGAGCGATGTTGTCGCGACAGCCTATGCGGGCGCCTCGCTCAGCTTCGGGCCCGACTATTTGATTCCCAAGCCTTTCGACCCGCGGCTGATGATGCGCGTCGCGCCGGCCGTGGCCCGGGCGGCACAAGAGTCCGGTGTGGCACTGCGCCCGATCACCGACCTCGAGGCTTACCGGGAGAAGCTGCAGACCTTCGTCTACGCCTCCGGCACGACGATGAAGCCGATCTTCACGCTGGCCAAGCGCGCCGTGCGCAAGAAGGTGGTGTTCTGCGAAGGCGAGGAAGAGCGTGTGCTGCGCGCCGTACAAGTGGTGGTCGACGAGAACCTCGCACGTCCGACGTTGATCGGCAGGCCCGCCGTGATTGCGCAGCGCTGCGAGAAGTTCGGCCTGCGCCTGCAGGC
>DATIFD010000358.1:0-2314 GCA_035455385.1 Burkholderiaceae bacterium | reverse complement strand
GTGCACGCCGACGCTCACGGTTCCCGCAGCCGTGGTCGATGGCGATTGCGGCGCCGGCCGTGTTCGACCGAGCGGCCGATGGTGAACCCTCCGATCGCGAGGCACGATCGAGGTTCACACGATGACCATGCCGATCGCGGGGTTGCCCTTCGCATTGCTGGCCTTCGCCGTCGGCGCGACGTCGCTGCAGTGGATGGCGGAGCTTCCTGCGCCGCAGCTCCGCGCCGGACTCCTCGTCGCGGTGGGTGCCGGCCTGTTCGCCGCTGCGGTGGCTGCACGGATCGCCGGACGGCGCGCGGCGCCTGCCTTCGCCGCGGTGGTGCCGGGATGCATGGCGTGCGCATTGTTCGCGGCCGGCTTCGTCTACGCCGCGTGGCGGGCCGACCTCCGGCTCGGCGACGCGTTGCCGCCGGATTTGGAGGGTGCGGACATCGTGGTCGTCGGGGTCATCGACGACCTGCCGCAGCCATCGACGCGCGGGACACGCTTCACGCTGGCCGTCGAGCAGGTCGAGTCCCCCGGAGGCATCGTGCCGACGCGGCTCGCGCTCACCTGGTACGCACGCGAGCAGGACGGGGGGCTCGCCGCCGTTCCCGCGCTCGCCGCCGGGGCGCGCTGGCAGCTCGTCGTTCGACTGAAGCGGCCGCACGGCACCGTCAACCCGCACGGCTTCGATTTCGAGGCGTGGCTGCTGCAGAACGACCTGCGCGCCACCGGCTACGTGAGGCAGGATGCGCGCAATCGGTGCGTTTCCGCATTCGCCGGGCGATGGCGCGACTACGTCCCGCTGGCGCGCGAGTCGCTGCGCCACCGGATCCATGCGGCATTGCCCGATGCCCCGTACGCCGGGGTGATCGCCGCGCTCGCCATCGGCGACCAGCGCGCGATCCCCGAGTCCCAGTGGCGGATATTCAATCGCACCGGTATTGCGCATCTGATCAGCATCTCCGGATTGCACGTGACGGTCTTCGCAGCGCTTGCCGGCGCTCTCGCCTTCGGCGTCGCGCGCCGCAGTGTCCGGCTGACGACGCGCATGCCCGCGCGGCGAATCGCGGTGGCCGTCGGCTTTGTCGCCGCTGCCGCCTACGTGCTCGTTGCGGGCGCGCAGATCCCGGCGGTGCGCACGCTACTGATGCTGGCCGTGGCCGCGGCAGGGATCTGGGTGGCACGCCCCGGCACTGCCGCACTCGCCTGGCTGTGGGCGCTCGCGCTGGTCGTGGCGTGGGATCCCTGGGCCGGCCTGACACCCGGCTTCTGGCTCTCGTTCGGTGCGGTCGGTCTGCTGCTGTATGCCCACGCGGGACGGCTGTCGGCACCGCCGCCCGCGGCGCGCCGGGGGCGCGCCGGACGCGCACTCGCGACCGCGGCACGCGCGCAGACGCTGATCTTCGTCGGCCTCGTGCCGATGACGCTCGCACTGTTCCAGCAGGTGTCGGTGGTCGCGCCTGTGGCCAACACGCTGGCGATCCCGGTCGTCACGTTCGGGGTGGTGCCGCTCGCGCTGGCCGGCATGGCCCTGCCCGGCGCGTGGTGCTGGCAGCTCGCGCATGCGGTGCTCGCGATCCTGATGCGCATGCTGGAGGCGCTGGCCGCCATGCCGGCGGCAGTGTGGGAACAGCATGCGCCGCCACTGTGGGCGGTGGCGGTCGCGCTCATCGGCGTCGCGTGGGTGGCGGCGCCGCGCGCGGTTCCCGGCCGCTGGCTGGGACTGATCTGCATGCTGCCCCTTGCGGTCGTGCGCCCGCCGCCGCCGGCGACCGGAACGATGCGGATGGTCGTGCTCGACGTCGATCAGGGGCTCGCCGTCGTCGTGCAGACCGCCACACACGTGCTGCTCTACGACGCCGGGCCGCGCTACACCGAAGATGCGGATGCCGGCGGCCGCATCGTCGTCCCATATCTGCGCGCGACGGGGATCGCGCGTCTGGACGGTCTCGTCGTCTCGCATCAGGACAGCGATCACAGCGGTGGCGCGAGTACGCTGCTGCAGACGGTGCCCGTCGACTGGTTCGCATCGTCCCTCCCCGCCGACAATGCACTCGTCGCGTCGATGCGCGAACACGGCGCCGCGATCCGCTGCGAGGCGGGGCAGCGATGGAGCTGGGACGGCATCCGGTTTTCCGTGCTGCATCCGGCGCCGGCCCACTACCGCAATCCGAAACTCTCCCCCAACGATGTTTCGTGCGTCGTGCGGGTCGACTCCGCCTACGGCAGCGCGCTGCTCACCGGCGATCTGGAGGCGCGGGGGGAGGACGAACTCGTCCACCGCGACGCCGCCGCGCTGAAGGCCGACGTGCTGGTCGTACCGCATCAC
>DATIFD010000357.1:0-22292 GCA_035455385.1 Burkholderiaceae bacterium | reverse complement strand
CGACGCGGCAACCGCTCAACGCAAGGTGTCGCACCTGCTGACCCTGTGGCGACAGCAGCGTTTCGAGATCGAAGGCGACGCGCTGCTCGGCCTGAGCTTTTCGGCTGGCGTCTCCGACTCGATCCGCGCTCCGCTGTCGCCGCAGATGTTGCTGCAGGCCGCCGATCAGCAGCTGCTCGCCGCCAAGCAGCGCGGCCGCAGTTGCGTGCTGGCGCTCGGCACTTCGGAAGCGCCGCACTGAGCGCGCCTCGCGATCAGCTGACCTTGTAGGTCATCAGGTGGATGCTGGTCTCGGTGGCGCCGATGCCCTTGATCAGGCGCAGCCGCTCGAGCACCTGACCGAGCTCGGTGAGATTGCTCGAGCGGATCTCGGCCAGCAGATCCCAACGCCCGTTGGTGTCGTGCACCGACGCGACGCCCGGCTCGCCGAGCAGTGCGGCGATCACCTTGCGCATCTGGTTGCCTTCGACGGCGATGCTGCTCCACGCCTTGATCTCGTTGGGCTCCACGTCCGGCTTCAGACGCACGGTGTAGCCGGTGATCACGCCGTCGTCCTCGAGGCGGGTGATGCGGTTCTTGACCGTGCCGCGCGACACGCCGAGCTTGTGCGCCAGCGTGGCCACCGTGCTGCGCGCATTGGTGCGCAGCATTCCGATCAGCCGCAGATCGAGGTCATCCATGAAGCAAAGTGTCACTTTCGCCTGCCACTTTGTCAAGAAAGCGACCAATGTGGCGCATGCTTAGTGCTATTCGTTGGCATGCGGTGCCGGAACAATCGTGCGAGGCCTTTCCCAGGTGTCGTCATGATGCTGCTGCTCACCCCTCGCGAAGTCGTGCAGATCGTGCGCATGCAAGGCATGGCCGGCGCGTTTCAGCGCCTGTCGCGTGCGATCGAGGCCGACTTCCTCCGCTGGGGCGATTTCGACAAGAGTGCGCGCATGGCCAGCCATTCGCGCGACGGCGTGATCGAGCTGATGCCGATCAGCGACGGCGTGCGCTACAGCTTCAAGTACGTCAACGGCCATCCCGGCAACACGCGGGTCGGCTTGCCCACCGTGATGGCCTTCGGCGTGCTCGCCGACGTCGCCACCGGTCGACCCGAGCTGCTGAGCGAGCTGACGCTGACCACGGCGCTGCGCACCGCTGCCACCTCGGCCCTGGCCGCGCGCTGGCTGGCCAGGCGCGGCAGCCGCACGATGGCCCTGATCGGCAACGGCGCGCAGGCGGAGTTCCAGGCGCTGGCCTTCCACCACTTGTTGGGCATCGACGAGATCCGCCTGTTCGACATCGACCCTGCCGCGACGGACAAGCTGCAACACAACCTGCGCGCGGTGCGCGGGTTGCGCCTGCGCCGTTGCACCGGCACCGCCAGCGCCGTGCGCGGCGCCGACATCGTGACCACCGTCACCGCCGACAAGACGCGGGCCGCCATCCTGACGCCGGAGATGATCGCGCCGGGCATGCACGTCAATGCCGTCGGCGGGGACTGCCCCGGCAAGACCGAACTGCATCCCGACGTGCTGCGCTTGGCGCGCGTCTTCGTCGAGTACGAACCGCAGACGCGCGTCGAAGGCGACATTCAGCAAATGCCGCCGGACTTCGAGGTGACCGAGTTGTGGCAGGTGATGCACGCGCGACGCGCGGGCCGGGAGCATGCCGATCAGGTCACGGTGTTCGATTCGGTCGGGTTCGCGCTCGAGGATTTCTCGGCACTGCGCTGGCTGCGCGACAGCGCAATCGAGCTGGGCCTCGGCGCGGCGACCGGCCTGGTGCCCGACCTGGTCGATCCGAAGGATCTGTTCGCGCTGCTGCAGCGCGCTGCGACGCCACGGGGCACGCCTGCCGCTGCGCACGACGGCGTGCCCGCCTGAGGCTGCGGCTGAATGCCGCTTGCGCGGCGCAGTGACAGGTACACGGCACGAACATCCCGCGACCGCGGTCCTTCACCGCAGCGTCGTTACCAGATTTACCCCCGGCGTCGGGGGAACGTGGGCTCGAGGTGCACTCCGATAATGCGGCGCAACCGCACGGCCTCGCATGCACGCCAACGCCGCCACACCACAACGCATCGGCCGTGTGGGCCGCGTGCTGGCAGCATGTGCGGTGGCCGTGCTCGCTGCCCACGTCGCGGCGCAGACGAGCAAGCCGCCAAAGGCCAAACCGGCGGCAGCCGCCGTCGTCGCGCCGGCCACCGCTGCAGCGCCGACGGCTGCGCCGTTCGTCGACGGCTACCGCATCGCGCCGACGCCATCGTGGGTGATCGACGTCGACGCACCGACACGGGCGCCGGCGGCCGGCACGCCGGGCCTCGGTTATCGCGTGCTGCTGTCGGATGTCCAGACTCGACTGGATGCACCGGGCGAGCAACAGCAGTACGTGCGCTCCCGGCTGGTGGCCACCGAGAGCGCCGCGCTGGCCGAGGTGTCGAAGGCCGAGCTGCCGTTCAACCCGGCCTACCAGACGCTCACGCTGCACGAGGCCGCGGTGTGGCGCGACGGCGTGCGCCAAGACCGCCTGGCCGGTGCGCGCATCGAGTTGCTGCGCCGTGAGGAACGTCTCGAGCAGAGCACCCTCACCGGCACGCGAACCCTGCTGGTGGTGCTCAACGACGTGCGCATCGGCGATGCCGTCGACATCGCCTACACGCTGCACGGGGCAAACCCGATCTTCAAGGGCCGCTTCGCCGACAACTATCAACTGACGTTCGGCGCGTTCGCCGACGTCGTCCACGTGCGCGTCGACCACCCGGCGAGCCGCGTGCTGCACGTCAAGGGCATCCGCAACGACGTGGTGCCCGAGATCACGCGCGACGGCGACCGCGAGAGCCTGAGCATCGTGCGTCGCAACGTGCCCATGGTGCGAGCCGAGGACCAGGTGCCCGCTTGGTACAAGGTGTGGCCATCGGTGCATGTCAGCGAGTACGGTGACTGGAACGAGGTCGCGCAGTGGGCCGAAGACCTGTTCGTCGACACCAGCGACCTCGGTCCCGAGCTCGACGCCCGCATCGAGGCCTGGCGCGGCAAGGGGCTGCCGCGCGACCGGCTGGTCGCCGAGGTGCTGGAGATGGTGCAGGACGAGGTGCGCTACTTCAGCGCCAGCCTGGGCGAGAGCTCGCACCGGCCCAAGGCACCTGCGCGCACCTACGCCGACCGGCTGGGCGACTGCAAGGACAAGGTGGCGCTGCTCGACGCGGTGCTGCGGCGCCTGGGTTTCGATGCGCGTCCGGCGCTGGTGTCGGTGCAGCGCAACCGGGGCATCGCCGACTACCTGCCGGGGCACGACCAGTTCGACCACGTGATCACGCGGCTGCAGCTCGACGACAAGGTCTACTGGCTCGACCCGACGCTGCAGAAGCAGGGCCGCGGCCTCGACACCCGCGGCCAACCGAACTACGGCATGGTGCTGGTGGTCGCACCGCAGACGCAGACGCTGTCGCGCATCGACGTGCCCGCGAGCACGCCTGACAGCACGGAGTTCGACCACACGTGGGACCTGTCGAACCTGAAGCGCCCCGCACAGTTCACGTCGATCGTCCGCTTGCGCGGCACGCCCGCCGAAGCCTGGCGCAATGCCGTGGCAGCCGGAGGCGCCGACCGCATCGCCGAAAACATGGCCGGCGCGTGGGCCCGAATGATGCCCGGCATCCGGCGGACCGCACCGCCGCTGGTGCGCGACGACCGCGACACCAACCAGTTCGAGCTGGAGCTGCACTACGAACTGCCCGGCTTCGGCAACTACGAGCGCGGCACGTTGACCATCGAGGCGCCCGCCTTGGAGATGCTCGACACGCTGGTGGGCCCGCGTGAGGCCAGACGCGACATGCCCTGGCTCTACGACGAGCCGCGACGGCTGACCCAGCGCGTGCGGGTGATCGCGCCGCGACGGTTCCAGTCGCGGCCGCCGGCACCGCAGGACGTGAACGACAAGCACTTCAGCATGACTTCACGCATGGAAGTCAGCGGCAATGTCTTTACGCTGCTGCTCGGCTATACACGCAAGCTCGACCAGGTGCTGCCCGGCGACCTGGCCGGTTACCGCGAGCGCGTGCAGGCCGCGCGCCGCTTGAGCGGCACCACGCTGCGCCTGCCGCTGCTCGACCCGGACCGCCTGCAGGGCGTGTTCGACGACATCGAGCGCCGCGTGCAGCGGCGCTATGGTTCGACCAGCGACTCGCTGCGCGAACTCGTCGTGCGCCAGGAGTTCGAGGTGGCATTGGCCACCGAGGTGCTCAAGATCGCCGGCGACGACTCGCCGCTGGCCGGTCCGGTGCTGGCCAAGCGCGCCGTCGCTAACAACATGCTCAACCGCTTCGATGCCACGCTGGCCGACGTCGACAGGGCGCTGCCGCTGAGCACGCAGGCGAGCGAACTGCTGTTTGCGCGCGGCCTGGCGCTGTTGTCGCTCGGCCGTGCCGACGAGGCGGTGGCTGCGATGCGCCGGGCCAATGAACCCGGCGGCCAGAGCTTCGTCATCAAGGGTCTCGGCAACGCCCAGTACTACCAGGGTCAGTACGCCGCCGCCGAGGCGTCGTTCCGAGAAGCCGCGCAGCAATCCAGCGGCGAGGATCGCGACTTCGCCCTGATCTGGCTGTTCCTCGCGGCACAGCGCAACAGCGGCCATGGTCGGGAGGCGATCGCCCCGTACGTCGACCAGATCGACGGCGAGCGCTGGCCCGGCACCGTGGTGCACTACCTCGCCGGGCGGCTGACGCAAGACGAGTTGCTGCGTTCGGCTCGCAAGGACAAGCAGATGGAGCGCCTCAACCTGTCGGAGGCCTGGTTCTACCTCGGCCAGCAACTGCTGCTGACCGGCGATGCCGAAGGCGCGCGACGGATGTTCCAGCGCACGGTGGACATCGGCGCCGTGCCCTATCGCGAGCACGCATTTGCCCAACTCGAGCTGAAGCGCGCGACCAGCCGCTGAGCGACTTCCGCGACGCCCTCAGGCGTTGCCCCACACCTCGTTGGCCACTTCGACCACGCGCTCGAGCTTGCGCCACTGATCGTCGATCGACAGCGCGTTGCCGTGGTGGGTGCTGGAGAAGCCGCACTGCGGCGACAGACAGAGGTTCTCGATCGGCACGAACTTCGACGCCTCGTCGATGCGGCGCTTCAGATCGTCCTTGCTCTCGAGCGCGCCGACCTTGGTGGTGACGAGGCCGAGCACCACCTTCTTGCCGCGCGGCAGGATGCGCAGCGGCTCGAAGCCGCCGGCGCGCGCGCTGTCGAACTCCATGAAGTAGCCGTCGACACCGGTCGAGAACATCGCCTCGACCACGGGGTCGTAGCCACCCTCGGCCACCCATGCGCTCTTGAAGTTGCCGCGACAGGTATGGATCGTCACCACCATGTCGGCAGGCTTGTTCGCCAGGGCCTCGTTGATCGCCTGCGCATAGCGGCGCGGCAGCGAACCCGGGTCGTCGCCGTTGGTGCGGCAGTTCTGCTGGATCCTGGGGTCGCAGAGATACGCGAACGAGACGTCGTCGAGTTGCAGGTAGCGGCAGCCGGCAGCCGCCAGGTGGCCGATGGCCTGGCGGTACGCGGCCGCCACGTCGGCCCAGAATGAATCGAGCTCCGGATACACCGTCTTGTCGATCGCGGCGCGGCCGCCGCGCAAGTGCAGCATCGACGGCGACGGGATCGTCATCTTCGCCAACTGCGTGGTCACCGACTTCAGGAACTTGAAGTCCTCGACCATGATCGGCCGCGAGCAGGCGACGCGCCCGGTCACGATGGGAATCGGCGGCTGCTCGCTCTGCCCGGCGATCTTGAACTTCTCGCCCTCGTTGTGCTTGAGGGTCACCCCGTCGAGCTGCGAGAGGAAGTCGAGGTGCCACCAGTCGCGGCGGAACTCGCCATCGGTCACCGCGCGCAGCCCGACGTCCTGCTGGCGCCGCACGGCATCGCGCACCGCGTGGTCTTCGGCCTCGCGCAATGCGCCGGCGCTGACCTCGCCGCGCTTGAAGCGGCCGCGCGCCTGCGCAAGAGATTCGGGCCGCAACAAGCTGCCGACCTGGTCGGCACGGAATGGGGGCAATGGCTTCACGACGGTGCGCTGAACGAGTCACTGGGCAGGCCTGCATCTTGCCGCGTTGCACGGCGCGCGCCCAGTGCGTTCCGATCCGACCGATCCGGTGAAAACCCTCTGTCGCCGTTACGTGACCGCGTTGTCGCTTTGTAAGACTCAATCGGCCGATCGCGTTCGCGCGCCGGGCGCTGAAACAGCGCAGCGCCGCATGCCTGCTGCATCGTCACGTTCCCATGCTGACGACGCGGAAGACGGATGGAGCGCTTCGTTTGTTCACGAACTCACCGTGACCGATGCAGATGTGAGCGCCCATGCGGCGTAGCGTCCCCGCCACTCGGCTGTTGCGGCCGAGCGAGGGAGGTCGGCATGAGGTACGGCGCCAGGACGCTGGGAGTCATCGGACTTCTGGTTGCATGCAGCGGCGGCTCTGACCAGGAGGACACCAGCGCCAGCGCGATGGCGCAGGAGCGAAGCGCCGCGACCGAGGCAGCGGCCACGGCCAACGCCGTGCGAGACACGATCGAGGCGTTCCGCCGGCGCAGCGGTGGCAGCAGCAGCGGCCCGTCCACGCCGCCGCCTTCGACGGCCCGCGACCCCGGCCCGCGCGAGACGAGCAGTGACGCGGGGGACCCGCTGGCCGGGCTGACTGCGGCGCAGGCCTACGCATTCATGTCGGCAAGGAGGAATTCGAGGAGGCCGAGGAGGCGGCCGACGGCCTGGGCCCGACGTTCAACCTCAACAGCTGTGGCGGCTGCCATGCCCAGCCCGCGGTCGGCGGCACCAGTCCCAGAATCAATCCGCAGGTCGCGATGGCCAACTCGGCCAATGCGCTGCCGCCGTTCATCACGGCCAACGGACCGGTGCGCGAGGCGCGCTTCGTGCGCAACGCCGACGGCTCACCCGACGGCGGCGTGCACGGTCTCTTCACGATCACCGGCCGCCCCGGCGCCGACAGCTGCGCGATCCAGCAGCCCGACTTCGCGCGCGAGCTCGGGCGCGGCAACGTGATCTTTCGCATTCCGACGCCCGTGTTCGGGGCCGGCCTGATCGAGAGCATTCCCGACAGCGAGATCCTGAGGAACCAGGCGCAAGCCGCGTCGACCAAGCAGGCGTTGGGCATCGGCGGGCGACCGAACCGGCTGCTGTCAGGCAGCCTGATCACCGGCTCGCCCAACCGCAATGGCAACGACGGCACGATCGGCCGCTTCGGTCACAAGGCGCAGAACAAGTCGCTGCTGATCTTCTCCGGCGAGGCCTACAACGTCGAGATGGGTATCACCAACCTCGCGTTCCCCACCGAGCGCGATGAAACCGAAGGCTGCACCGAGATGGCTGTGCTGCCCAACAGCGAGCCGGATTTCGAGCCTGCGGGAGCCTCGCCGTTCCCGGCCGTCGATGGGCTGAGCGCGATCGAGAAGTTCACGCTGTTCATGCGATTGCTGGCCCCGCCCAAGCCGTCGAACGCAGTGGCCGGCGCCACCGATGCGTCGATCGCGAGCGGCCGTCAAGCGTTCGCCGACGTCGGCTGCGCGCTGTGCCACACGCCGACCCTGCGCACCTACGCCAACACCTCGATCGCGGCGATGGCCAGCAAGGACGTGAGCCTGTACTCCGACCTGTTGCTGCACGACATGGGGCGAGGCCTGGCCGACGGCATCCAGCAAGGCCAGGCCGGCGGGCGTGACTTTCGCACTGCCCCTCTGTGGGGCCTGGGCCAGCGGCTGTTCTTCCTGCACGACGGTCGCACCTCGGACGTGAGGCAGGCGATCTACGAGCACAGCAGCGACGGCTCGGAGGCCAACGGCGTGGTTCAGCGCTTCATCGGGCTGCCCGACGCGAAGCAGCGAGATCTGCTGAACTTCCTGCGCTCGCTGTAGCCGGCGGCGATGTGGCTTTTGCCACTGCCATGACGCCCCTCGCCTCGGGTGGCACCGGCCGGGCCCCGGCCACCGGGTTTGCGGCGCCGCTACCATGCGCCCTGGCGGTCTCGGCCGACCGCCGGGGGGTCGTCGATCGTGCTGCATCGTGCACTGGGCAACAGCGGTCTGATGGTCGCGCCGCTGGCGTTCGGCGGCAACGTGCTCGGCTGGACGGCCGACGAGGCGACCTCGTTTCGTCTGCTCGATGCGTTCGTCGACGACGGCTTCAACCTCATCGACACCGCGGACGTCTACTCGCGCTGGGTCAAGGGCCACAGCGGCGGCGAGAGCGAAAGCGTCATCGGCCGCTGGCTGAAGAAGAGCGGCAAGCGTGACCGCGTCGTGCTGGCCACCAAGGTCGGCATGGACATGGGCGACGGCAAGGTCGGGTTGGCGCCCGCCTACATCCGCCAGGCGGTGGACGCGTCGCTGCAGCGGCTGCAGGTCGACCGCATCGACCTGTACCAGGCGCACCAGGACGATCCGAAGACGCCGCTGGCAGACACGCTCGGCGCCTTCGCCGATCTGATCCGCGCGGGCAAGGTGCGCGCCATCGGCGCAAGCAACTACCCGACGGCGCGCCTCGAGGAGGCCCTGCAGACCAGTGCCGCCCTGAAGCTGCCGCGCTTCGAATCGCTGCAGCCGCTGTACAACCTCATGGAGCGCCCGGCCTACGAGGCCGAGCTCGAGGCGGTGTGCCGACGCGAAGGCCTCGGCGTGATCAACTACTTCGGCCTGGCCAGCGGCTTCCTCACCGGCAAGTACCGCAGCGAGGCCGATGCCGCGAAGAGCCCGCGCGGCGGCAGCACCGTCAAGAAGTACCTCAACGACCGCGGGCGCCGCGTGCTCGAGGCGCTCGACGGCGTCGCCGAGCGGCTCGACGCCACACCGGCGCAGGTGGCGCTGGCCTGGCAGATGGCGCGCCCGGGCATCACCGCGCCGATCGCCAGCGCCACGTCGGCGGCACAGTGGCAGGAGCTGGCCGGCGCCGCGCGGCTGCAGCTCGATGCCGCGACAATCGCCGCCATCGACGACGCGAGCCGCTGACAAACCGATCGACACCGCACACGGACACGCCAGATGAACGCCCCCTTGCCGCTTCCCGCACTCGACGACATCCGCCAGCACGAGGACGAGATGGTCGCCATCCGGCGCCAGATCCACGCCAACCCGGAGCTCGCCTACGAGGAGCACGCCACCGCCGAACTGGTAGCCGAGCGGCTGCAGCGCTGGGGCTACGAGGTGCACCGCGGGCTCGGCGGCACCGGCGTGGTCGGCACGTTGCGCGCGGGCAAGTCCGATCGCCACGTCGGCCTGCGCGCCGACATGGACGCGTTGCCGATCGCCGAGACCAGCGGCAAGCCGTGGGCCAGCAAGGCGTTCGGCAAGATGCACGCCTGCGGCCACGACGGCCACACCGCGATGCTGCTGGCCGCGGCGCGCCACCTGGCGGCCACGCGCCGCTTCGACGGCCACCTGCACCTGGTGTTCCAGCCGGCGGAAGAGGGCCTGGCGGGCGCCAAGCGCATGCTCGACGATGGCTTCCTGAGGCTGTTTCCGTGCGAGGCGATGTTCGGCATGCACAACATGCCGGGCCTGCCCGAGGGCAAGTTCAGCGTCGTGCCGGGCTTCGCGATGGCCAGCGGCGACACCGCGATCATCAGAGTGCGCGGCGTCGGCGGCCACGGCGCCATTCCGCACAAGGCGGTGGACACCATCGTGGCCGCCTCCAGCATCGTGATGGCGCTGCAGACCATCGTGTCGCGCAACGTCGACCCGCTGCACACCGGCATCGTGTCGGTCGGGGCTTTCCACTCCGGCGAGGCGCCAAATGTGCTGCCCGACGAAGCCGAGCTGCGCCTGACCGTGCGCGCCTTCCGCCCAGACGTGCGCAACCTGCTCGAGAAGCGCATCGGCGAGGTCGCGCGCACGCAGGCCGCCGTGTACGGTGCCAGCGCAGACGTGAACTACATCCGCCGCTATCCGGTGCTCAACAACCACGCGCGCGAAACCGCGTTCTGCAAGCAGGTGATCCGCGACTGGCTCGGCGACGACGGGCTGCTGCACAACGCCGAGCCGGTGAGCGGCAGTGAAGACTTCGCGTTCTTCCTCGAGCAGGTGCCGGGCTGCTACGTGTTCATCGGCAACGGCGTCGGCGAGCAAGGCGGCTGCATGGTGCACAACCCCGGCTACGACTTCAACGACCGCGTGCTGCCCACCGGCGCCAGCTACTGGGTGCGCATCGCGGAAACGTACCTGCGGGCGGCGCAGGCCTGAACGCATCGCAGGTGGCCATGCAGCGACCCCCGAGCAAGCAACGAGAGGCGCGACCGCGGCACAAGCCCGAGGCGGAGTCGCCGTTCGAGTTGACGCTGCGCGACGTCGAGGTGCCACCGCCGCCGCAGGACGACGAGAAGCCCGCCGACGACGGCCTGGTGGTGTCCGACCCCGAATCGCGGCCGCTGCCGTGGCTCGGCGACCCGGAGGCCGAGCGTGCGGCGCAGCGCGCGGCACGGCGCGCCCAGGTGCGCAAGGATCGGCTGCGCGACACCGTGCCCGACAGCGGTTTCGAACCGCCGGTGGTCTCCAATGAGGTCGCCGTGCCATCGCCTCCGGTGCTGCAGACGCCGGCCACGCTTGCCATCCCATCGGCGGACATGGCAACGCCCAGGGCAGACCACACGAAGGCCTCGGGCATAGCACAGGTCACCGCAGCGCCTCCTGCCACTACGGCAGCGCCGAGCGCCACATCGACCGCCGCCCCCAAGCCGGCGGCACCCGTCGTCTCGGCACCGCCGAGCACCATGCCAGGCGCGGTCACCACGCCGGCAGCGCCGGCCACTTCGGCAGAGCAGAGCACCACCCCGGCCGCGGTCGCCGTGCCGGCGGCGCCCGACGCGCCGTCTGCCGCCACCGCTCCTGCCGCACCCGCGATCCTGCTGCTCCGTGCCGACACCACGGACCCCGATCCGCTGAGCGACCAGCTCAGGGCCTTCGGCTTCGACGTCCAGGTCCGGTCGCAGCCGCCGGACCTGCCCGCGCCATGGCCGTTCGTCGCGGTGTTCGTCGATCTGGCCCTGCACCCTGCCGACGGCGGCGACGCGATCGACCTGTGCAACGAAGTGCGTGAATGCAGCCGCCTGCCCGGCGTGCTGAAGCCCGTGCTCGTGCTGGTGGCCGATCAGCTGACGCCCACCAATCGCGTCCGCGCCGGGCTCGCGGGCTGCAACGAGATCCTGCTCGGCGAGATCACCCGCGGCGGCGTGGCACGGGTGCTCGACACCCGCGGCATCGCGTTGCCATCGGACGCGCGGCGCGTCTAGCCCGTTTCCGCTGCCTGCGCGTCGCGTGCGCCCAGGCCCGATTGGACGCCGCATCGGCGCCGCCGATGTTCGCTAAGCTCGCCCGATGCCCGCGCTGCCCGAACGCATCGTCTGCCTGACCGAGGAGCCGACCGAGGTGCTGTATGCGCTCGGCGAGCAGCGGCGCATCGTCGGCATCTCGGGCTTCACGGTGCGGCCACCGCGGGCGCGGCAGGAGAAACCCAGAGTCAGCGCGTTCACCACCGCCAGGATCGAGCGCATTCTTCAACTGCAGCCCGATCTGGCGATCGGCTTCTCCGACATCCAGGCCGACATCGCGAGCGCGCTCGTCAAGGCCGGCGTCGAGGTGTGGATCGCCAACCACCGCTCGGTCGAGCAGATCCTCGGCTACGTGCTGCGCCTCGGCGCGATGGTCGGTGCCAACGACCGTGCACAACGGTATGTGGACGCTCTCGAAGCTCACATCGCGCAGGTGCGCGGCAGTGCCGCCACGCTGCCGCACCGCCCGCGGGTCTACTTCGAGGAGTGGGACGAACCGCCGATCAGTGCGATCCGCTGGGTCAGCGAGCTGATCGGCGTTGCCGGCGGCGACGATGTCTTCCCGCAACGCGCTGCTGCGGGCCTGGCCAAGGATCGCATCGTGGCCGACCCGCAGGACTTCGTGCGCGCCGCCCCCGACATCGTGATCGGCTCGTGGTGCGGCAAGAAGTTCAGGCCGCAACAGCTGGCAGCGCGAGCCGGCCTTGCCGACGTGCCCGCAGTGCGCGACGGCGAGCTGCACGAGGTGAAGTCGCCGCTGATCCTGCAGCCGGGCCCGGCGGCGCTGACCGACGGGCTGGACGCGCTGCATGCGATCATCCGCGGCTGGTGCGAGCGCCACGCTTCCAGGAGATGACCATGCCGTTCAAAGCCATTCTGTTGTCGCAGACCGAGGACAAGAAGACCCGCGCCGAGCTGCTCGACCTCGACGAGTCGCGCCTGCCCGACCGCGACGTCACGGTGGCGGTCGACTATTCGACCCTGAACTACAAAGACGCGCTGGCCATCACCGGCCGCGGCGCGGTGGTGCGCAGCTGGCCGCTGGTGCCGGGCATCGACCTCGCCGGCACCGTGACCGCGAGCCGCAGCCCCGACTGGAAGCCCGGCGACAAGGTGGTCGTCACCGGCTGGGGCCTGGGCGAGAACCACTGGGGTGGCCTCGCGCAGCAGGCGCGGCTCGATGCCGGCTGGCTGCTGAGGATCCCGGCGCCGTTCGACGCGCGTCGCGCGATGACCATCGCCACCGCCGGCTTCACCGCCGCGCTGTGCGTGATGGCGCTGCAGCGCCACGGCTGCAAGCCCGGCGACGGCGAGGTGCTCGTCACCGGAGCGGCCGGCGGCGTCGGCTCGATCGCGGTGGCGCTGCTGGGCGGCCTCGGCTACACGGTGGTGGCCTCCACCGGCCGGCCGCAGGAGGCCGACTACCTCAAAGGCCTCGGTGCCGCGCGCATCGTCGCGCGCAGCGAACTCGCGGCCGCGGGCAAGCCGCTGCAAAAGGAGCTGTGGACCGGCGTGGTCGACACCGTCGGCAGCCACACGCTGGCCAACGCCTGCGCACAGACGCGCTTCTACGGCGCCGTGGCCGCCTGCGGCCTGGCCGGCGGCGGCGACTTCCCGACCACGGTGATGCCGTTTATCCTGCGCGGCGTCACGCTCTACGGCATCAACAGCGTGCTGGTGCCCAATGCCGAGCGCGCCAAGGCGTGGGCGCTGATGGCGCAGCACCTCGACGCCAAGAGGCTCGATGCGATGGCGGTCGAGATCGGCCTGTCCGAGGCGATCGGCTATGCGCCACGATTGATCGAAGGACAGGTGCGCGGCCGTACGGTGGTCGACGTACGGCGCTGAGCAGCCGATCGCGGCGCCCGGCGCCGGCGATGTCAATTGAAACCGGCGCGTTGCGCGCAGTCATGCAACGCAGTGCGGGGCGCTGCAGACTGCGCGCCGGTTGCAGACGTGGCGGGACACCGACACGTCGGGTCGTCAGGCGATGCAGCGAGCCTTCGGGCTCCGACGCGCGCCGCGGAGCGGCTCGCGCGACCACTCTGAAAGGCAACCCGTCGTCGCGACGGGTCTTCATCCATCGATCGCCTCCGTGAGGCGACATCCGCAGAGGAATGCTTCTTCATGCTTCGACCTGAGTTCACGGTCGTGAAGACCGTCACCCTCGCCAACGGCGTTCGGCTCGAGATCGCCGAGAAAGGCCCCCGCGAAGGCATCCCGGTCGTGCTGCTGCACGGCATCACCGATTCGCGCCGCTCGTTCGAACCGATCTGGCAGCACCTGCCGGCGGACTGGCACGCGATCGCCGTCTCGCAGCGCGGCCACGGCGCATCGGACCGGCAACCCACGAGCTATTCGACGGCCGACTTCGCCGGCGACATCGCGCTGCTGGCCGAGGCGCTCGACCTGCCGCCGATGGTGGTGGTGGGCCACTCGATGGGCTCGTCGGTTGCGCTGCAGCTGGCGGCCGACCGGCCCGACCTGGTGCGCGCGCTGGTGGGCATCGGCAGCTTCGCGCGCTACGGCGACAAGCCGGGCCTGCGCGCCTTTCGCGACGGTGACCTCGAGGCGCTGCGTGATCCGATCCCCGATGCGATCGCGCGAGAGTTCCAGCTCAGCACGCTCGCCTGCCGCATCGACGCCGCCCTGCTCGAGGTGTTCGTGCGCGAGAGCCGCCAGGTGCCGGCACGCATCTGGCGCGCGGCATTCGATGGTCTGCTCGAAGACCGCTTCTGCACCGGCATCGCGACCATCCAGGCGCCGGCGCTGCTGGTCTGGGGCAGCGCCGACGCCTACGCGACCCGCACCGATCAGGACATCCTGCGCAGCGCCCTGCCGCGCGCGCAACTGCTGGTCTACGACCACGTCGGGCACGCGCTGCACTGGGAGCAACCGCTGCGCCTGGCCAACGACCTGGCCGACTTCGTCGCGGCGCTGGGCAGGCCCGGCTCCGCGAAGGCGACGCGACTGACGGCCTGAGAACCAACTCCCCACAGGACACACGATGACGCACACCCACCGCGACTCCCTCGGCCATGCGCTCAGCGGCGCCAACGCACAGGCGCTGGACCACTACGAGACCGCATGCCACGAATTGCGCTGCTACATCGGCGACCCGCTCGGCCATGCGCAACAGGCCCTGCAGGCGAGCCCCGACATGACGATGGGCCATCTGCTGGTGGCATACCTGAACCTGCTCGGCACCGAGCCCGGCGGCGTGCAGCCTGCGCGCGAGGCACTGCGCGCGGCGTCGGAGCTGCCCGCCGACGAGCGCGAACAGGCTCACCGGCAGGCCGTCGAGCACCTGGTCGACGGGCGCTGGCACGCGGCCGGCGCGGTGCTCGAAGACCTGAGCATCCGTCACCCGCTCGACGCGCTGGCACTGCAGGTCGGCCACCAGGTCGACTTCTTCACCGGCCACTCGCGCATGCTGCGCGATCGCATCGCGCGCGCCGCCGCAGCGTGGCAGTCGAGCATGCCGGGCTACCACGCGCTGCTCGGCATGTACGCGTTCGGCCTCGAGGAGACCGGCGACTACGCGCGCGCCGAGGCCCTCGGCCGGCGCGCGGTGGAACTCGAGGCGCGCGACGGTTGGGCCTGGCATGCCGTGGCCCATGTGATGGAGATGCAGGACCGCCGCCGCGACGGCGTGGCCTGGCTCGGGACCAGCCCCGAGACCTGGAGCGAAGGCAGCTTCTTCGCCGTCCACAACTGGTGGCACCTGGCGCTGTTCCATCTGGGCCTGGACGACATCGACCGCGTGCTGAAGCTCGTCGACGAGCGCATCCTCGGCAGCGAGTCGGCCGTGGTGCTCGACATGGTCGACGCCTCGGCGATGCTGTGGCGGCTGCAGCTGCGCGGCATCGACGTCGGAGCACGCTGGCAGTCGCTCGCCGAGCGCTGGAGCGCGCTGGCCGAGGCCGGCAACTACGCGTTCAACGACCTGCACGCGATGATGGCGTTCGTCGGCGCCGGCCGCGCGGCCGATGCCACCCGCCTGCTGGCCGCGCAGGAGCGCGCCGCACTCGCGGTGGAGGGCGACAACGTGCAGTTCCTGCGCGACGTCGGCTACGACGCGACGCGCGCGATCCACGCTTTCGGCCAGGCGCGCTACGGCGACGTGGTGCGGCTGCTGCGCCCGCTGCGCAGCCACGCGCACCGCTTCGGCGGCAGCCACGCGCAGCGCGACGTGATCGACCTCACGCTGCTCGAAGCGGCCAGCCGGGATGGCCAGCGCCTGCTCGCCGACGCACTGACGCGCGAACGCGCCGCGCGGCGCGCCTAGAGCGGGCGGCGCCGGTGTGCGGTCAGCGCGCGCCAGTCGGGTGTTCGTCGACTGCGTAGTCGAGCACATGGCGCGCCTTGCGCAACGGCGCGATCCGCGCGCTCACCGCCCGGTGGGTCGGATGCTCCTGGTAGCGACGCAGCGCATCGGCATCGTCGAAGGTGGCGACCAAGCAGACGTCGACCGACGCCGGCAGCCCGTCGCGCCTGACGGCGAGCTCGTAGTCCCGCAGCCCGTCGACCAGCCCGGCACAGCCGGCCAGCGCGTCGCGGAACGCGCCGGCCATGGCCGGGTCGTGCAGCTCCCACATCACGACGTGACGGATCATCGCAGCGCCGCTAGTGCGATGGATTGAGCACGAATTCGTGGCGCAACATGTGGCGCCCGGGCTTGGCCGGGTTCTCCGGCATCTGCACGATCAGCGAGTTGCGCACGCCGAACACGACGTCGGAGTCGAGGTATGGGTCGCCGTCGCGGAACAGGTGCGTCACCAGCGGCTCGAAGCCGGGCGCCTTGATCCAGAAGTGCAGGTGCGCCGGCCGCCACGGGTGGCGGCCGGTGGCCACCAGCATCTGCCCCACCGGTCCATCGGTGGGCACCGGGTATGCGGTGGGTAAGACGGTCGAGAAGCGCACGCGCCCCCGCGCGTCGCTGCGCAGCAGCCCGCGCGCGCGGCGTTCGTTCAGGTTCGCGTACTGCACGTCGTACTTGCCGGCGTCGTCGGCCTGCCAGACGTCGACCTCGGCGCCGGCGATCGGTGCGCCGTCGATCGAGCGCAGCGTCACGTCGACGTCCAGCGGCTTGCCCGGCGCGCCGCGCGCGATGTCGCTGCCCTGCGCCGCCGGCGGTGCGTCGTCGGTGTGGAACGGCCCGATCACGGTGGCCTCGGTACAGCCCGGCGGCTTGGCGTGGTTCATCGCGATCGTCAGCATCGACAGGCCGAGCGTGTCGGACAGCAGGATGAACTCCTGCCGCTTGTCGTCGCACATCTGGCCGGTGCGCGTGAGGAACTCGATGCCCGCCATCCATTCGGGCTCGGTGAGGCGCACTTCGCGCGCGAAGTCGTGCAGGTGCGTCACCAGCGCGGTGAGGATCTCCTTCAGCCGCGGGTTGTCGCAGCTTTCGATCCGCTGCACGAAGGCGCGGGTGATCGTGTGTTCATCGATGTTGCGCATGAGAGACCTCGCTCGGCAAAGAAGACGGTGTTGAAGGAACGGAACGCGACGGCGCAACCAGCCAGCGGCTGGTGGGGAACAGCGACCAGCCCCAGCGCTGCTGCAGCCAGCCCCACAGCCCCTGCTTGAAGAAGATGGTCACGACGATCGCGATCAGCCCGAGGCCCATCAGGTACCAGGTGCCGTAATCGCTGAACGCCCGGTTCAGCGCCCAGAAGATGAGTGCGCCGACGATCGGCCCCTCGATGCGGCCGATGCCGCCGATCACCACCATGAAGATCGCGAACGCCGTCCAGTTGACGCTGAACGCCGCGTCGGGGCTGATGCGCAGATTGCCCACGAAGTACAGCGCGCCGGCGAACGCGGCACCGAACGCCGCGGCGAGATACACCCACAGCTTGGTGCGGCGCACGTCGACGCCCTGGCTCTCGGCGGCGACCTCGCTGTCGCGGATCGCCAGCAACGCGAGCCCGAGCTTGCTGCGCAGGAACAGGTACACGCCGGCGATCGCCAGCACCACGCAGCCGAGCGCGAACCAGAACGTCAGCGCTTCGCGCGTCGCGCGCTCGATGCCGCGCAGCGCAATCAGGCTCGTGCCCGAGCCGCCGCCGACGACGCTCATGTTGGCGAAGCTCAAGCGGAACACCTCGGCGATCACCCAGGTGCCGATTGCGAAATAGCCGCCCTGCAGGCGAAACGCCACCCACGAGACCGGCAGCGCGATGGCCGCCGCGCCCAGCGCCGCGATCGGGATCGCGACGAACGGGTTGACGCCGGCCAGGTTGCCGAGCATCACCATCAGATAGCCGCCAAGCCCGAAGAACGCCTGCTGGCCGATCGACACCATGCCACCGTAGCCGGCCAGCAGGTTCCACATCAGCGCGAACACGAAGTAGCACGCGATCTCGACGAAGTCGCGCATCCAGCTCGACTCGGCCCACGCGGGCATCGTCCCCGCCACCGCGGTGGCGATCAGGCCGACGGCCAGCGCGATGCGGCTCGCGCGGGTACTGCGGACGACGTCGACGCCGGTCATCGCTCAGCCCCGCGTCCTCGGCAGCAGCCCCTGCGGCCGCAGCACCAGCACGGCCAGGAACACCAGATGTCCGAGCCAGATGCCCCAGCCCGGGTCGAGTCGGAAGCCGATCTGCTGCGCCAGGCCCAGCACCATCGCCCCGGCGAAGGTGCCCCAGAACGACCCCATGCCGCCGATGATCACCGCTTCGAACGCAAACAACAGCAGCAGCGGCCCGTCGCTTGGCGAGACCGTCGTGCGCATCGCCTGCAACGCGCCGCCCAGCGCGATGACGACGAACGCGGTCGCGGTCGCGAACGCATACACCTTGCGCGCGTCCAGGCCCATCAACTCGGCGATCTCGCGGTCGTCGGACACCGCGCGGAAGGCGCGCCCGAGCGCGGTGCGATCGAACAGCGCCTGCAGCGCCGCGGTCATCGCGAGCGCCAGCGCGAAGATCGACAACGGCAACGCCCCGATCGCGACACCGCCGCCGAGCACGAGGCTGCGCGTGCTGAAGCCGCCGGAATCGAGCGACCGCGGATCGGCCGAGAAGACCTGAAGCAGCGCGTTCTGGATCACGATCGACAGCCCGAACGTCACCACCAGCGACGGCAGCGGATCGCGCCCGAGCGTGCCGTTGAGCACCCAGCGCTGCAGCGCGTAGCCGGCGCCGAACGCGATCGGCAACATCACCACCGACGTTATCACCGACCGCGACGCCAGCAGCGGCGCCAGCGCGATCGCGCCGAATGCCGCCAGCACGATGAAATCGCCGTGCGCCGTATTTGTCAGCCGCATCACGCCGAACATCAGACTCAGGCCGAGCGCGAACAGCGCGTACAAGCCGCCGAGCAGGAGACCCTGGATCAGCGTGTCGAACATGGTGTTGCCTGCTCGGTTTGTCGCACCGAGCGTGCAACGCCGTGGCATGCATCGATGCACGCCACGAGCGTTTCAGCGCGGTGGGCGGTGCCCGGTGGGGGCGACTTGTGGCGCGGCGAGAAGCGCAGCAGCGCAAGGGGCAGTACGGCGCCGCAGGCGCCGGACCGGCGAGGACGCCGTGAAGTTCGCAGCGCGTTCAGCGCTGCGGACGGCGGTACCGCAGCCGCCCTTGCGTTGCGAGCATCGCAGCGCAGTCGGTCTGCAAGGCCGACCGCGACAGTAGGAGCCACCAGCGGGTACCGCCCACCGCGCCGCACGCAAGCCTCGCAAGAAGAGAGTGCCCGCATCACCCTACACACCGAAGTACGCCCGACTGATCTGCTCGCGCGTCAGCCCATCGCTCGCACCTTCGAGCGACACGCGGCCTTCCTGGAAGCACACCACGCGCTGCGACACGCGCTGGGCGACCGACACGTCCTGCTCGACGATCACCAGGCTCATGCCTTCGCGCGTCAGCGCCGGCACCGCGTCGTAGATCTCCTTGATCACGATCGGCGCCAGGCCGAGGCTCAGCTCGTCGCACAGCAATACACTCGGGTTGCCCATCAGCGCGCGGCCGATCGCCACCATCTGCTGCTGGCCGCCCGACAGCGCGGTTGCGGCGACCCGGCGCTTGCTCTCGAGGATCGGAAACAGCTTGAACAGCCGCGCCAGGTTCCAAGGCCCCGCCCGCCTCGCGAACGCGCCCATCAACAGGTTCTCTTCGACGGTCAGCGACGGGAACAGGCGCCGCCCTTCGGGCACCATCGCCAGGCCCTGGCGCACGATCGCGCCCGGTGGCGACGAGCCGATCGACTGCCCGCGAAAGCGCACCGCGTCTTGCCGCGCCTTCACCAGGCCCGTGAGCGCCTTCAGGAACGTGCTCTTGCCGGCGCCGTTGGCGCCGATGATCGCCACCACCTCGCCGGCGTGCAGCTTGAAGTCGATGCCGAACAGCGCCTGCGCGTCGCCGTAGTGCGCCGTGAGGCCGCGCGTCTCGACGATCGGTTCGCCGGCTGCGCGCACGAGGGGTTGTACGGCACTCATGCCTCGACCCCGAGGTACACGCGCTGAACTTCCGCGTCGGCCATCACCGCCTGCGGTAACCCTTGGGCGATCGGCTGGCCGAAGTTGATGACGAACAGCCGATCGGCGATCGCCAGCAGCGCGTGCACGACGTGCTCGATCCACACCATCGTGACGCCGGCGGCCTTGATGCGCGCCAGTTCGGCCACCAGCGCACGCGCCTCGTGCTCGGTGAGGCCACCGGCGATCTCGTCGAGCAGCAGCACCTTCGGCCGCGTCGCCAGGGCCCGTGCCAGCTCGAGCCGCTTGCGGTCGAGCAGCGTCAGGCTGCCGGCGCGCTGGTTGGCGTGCCGCTGCAGGCCGGTCTGCGCGAGCACCTCGCTGGCGGTGCGCCAGGCATCGCGCTCGCGCTGGCCGCCGCCGAAGCACGCGGCGGCCACCAGGTTCTCGAACACGCTCATCTGGCCGAACGGCTGCGGGATCTGGTAGGTGCGCCCCAACCCCAGCCGGCAGCGCCGGTGAGGCGGCAACGCGTTGATGTCGCGACCCTCGAACTCGACGCGACCGGCGTCGACCTTGACGTCGCCGCAGATCAGGTTGAACAGCGTGGTCTTGCCCGCGCCGTTGGGACCGAGGATGCCCAGCGTCTCGCCGGCCTGCACGGCCAGCGAGACGTTGTCGGTCACCTTCAGCGCGCCGTAGGACTTGGCGACGCCATGCAGGGCGAGTATCGGCATGCGACCAGCGCCATCAGCCGCCGGTCACGACATCAGCTTCATCGTGCCGCCGGTCGGGATCTGCGTCGCCGCCTGGTTGTTGACGATCACCAGTTCGTACTTGTGCGCCTTGCCCTTGACCCACTGCCCTAGCACCAGCGGCGTCTTGCTCACGTTCTTGAACGGCCCCTGCCCGCCCCACTTGACCGGGCCGACGACGGTGGCCAGATTGGTCGCCGCCACCGCGTCGCGCACGTCGACCGCCTTCAGCGACTTGGCGCGCCTGAGCGTGTCGGCGGCCACCTCGAACAGCGCGTGCGCAAAGCCGATCGGCTGCGTCCACTGCCGCTTGGTGCCGCCTTCGTAGGCACCGGCCAGCGCCTTGGCACTTTGCTTGGTCAGCGACGACGTGAACGGGTGCGACGGGCTCCACCACACCTCGGTGGTGAGGCCGTCGCCCAAGTCGCCGAGCGCCTCGATCGCGCCGGGGAACAGCAGCGCCTTGCCGAGCGTGATCACCTTGGGCTTGAAGCCCTGCTGGCTGGCCTGCGTCAGGAAGGTCTTCGCATCCGGCGGGATCATCACACCGGTGACGATTTCTATGCCGTCCTTCTTGAACGCCGCGATCTGCGCGCTGAAGTCCTGCGTGCCGTTCTGGTAGCGGCCCGGGTCGAGCAGCGTGAAGCCCATGCCGGCGAGCGGTTTCGGAAAGCCGAGCCCCTTGTCGCCCCAGGCATTGCCGTCGCCGTCGTTGGGGAACAGGCCGCCGACCTTCTTGTTGGTCTGCACGCTCTTCCAGCCATTGGTGAAATTGGCGATCACGTCCTCCAGGCCCCAGAACATGTGGTACGTCCACTCGAAGCCCTTGGCTGGGTCGCCCTTGCGGCCGAAGAACCACGGCTGCCACGGCACCACCGAGCTGACGCACGGCAGGCCGTTGAGCTCGCAAGCGTCGCTCACCGGGTTGGCGGTCTCGGGCGTGCCGGCGGTGAGCATCAGCGCCACCTTGTCCTTCAGGATCAGATCGTTGGCCACCTCGCCGGCGCGGTTGGGGTTGGACTGGCTGTCCTTCAGGATGATCTGCACCTCGTGCTTCTTGCCGCCGATGGCCAGGCCATCCTTGAACGCGGCCTTCATCTGGTCGATCACCCAGCGGTCGGCCTCGCCGAACGGTGCCAGCGGGCCCGTCTGCGGCGACACGTAGCCGATCTTCACCACGTCGGCGGCACGCGCCAACGGCAGTGCGCCGACCGCCGCGACTGCGGCCGTGGATTGGGTGAACTGCCGTCGGTTCATCGTCATCGTCGTCTCCTCTCGTGGTGGTTGGTCCGTCGTTCAGTCCTGAGGCGGAGTGCCGTCGAACGCACGCTGCAGCAACGCGCGCAGCGCCTGACGCTCGAGCGCACGCGGGTTCGGATACGGCGTCTGCACTGCGAGGTCCGCCGCACGGTCGAGCCCGTCGGCGGGCATGCCGATCGCGCGCAACGAGGTCGGCGCGCCGAGGCGGCCGGCGAGCGCGTGCAGCGCACGCGCCGGCGACAGCGGGTCGCCACCGTCGGCGCGGCCGAGCGCACGCGCGACGCGCGCCATCGCGCCCGCCGCGGCCTGCGCGTTGTAGGCCAGTGCGTGCGGCAGCACGACGGTGTGCGTCTCGGCGTGCGGCAGGTTGAAGGTGCCGCCCAGCGTGTGGCACAGCTTGTGGTGCAGCCCCATGCCGACGTGGCCGAGCGTGGCGCCGCACAGCCACGCGCCGTACAACGCGTCGTGGCGCGCGCGGCGGTCGCGCGCGTCGGCGTGCAGCGTCGGCAGCGCCTGCGCGAGCGCGCGGATGCCCTCCTCG
>DATIFD010000356.1:0-6539 GCA_035455385.1 Burkholderiaceae bacterium | reverse complement strand
TGGCCGCCCGACAGCTGGCTGCCGTTGTGGCCGATCTCGCTGGCGATGCCTTGCGGCAGCGATTCCACGAAGTCGAGCAGGTTGGCGCCGCGCAGCGCCTCGCGCACGCGCGCCTCGTCGACCTTCGCGCCCAGCACCACGTTGGCCGCAACGCTGTCGTCGAACAGCACGACGTCTTGGCTGACCAGCGCAAACTGCCTGCGCAGCGACTCGACGTTCCACTGCCGCAGCGGCACGCCGTCGAGACGGATATCGCCGGCGGTCGGCTCGATGAAGCGTGGCAGCAGGTTGACCAGCGACGTCTTGCCGGCGCCCGAGGGACCCACCAGCGCCACCGTCTCGCCGGGCTGGATCGTCAGCGAGAAGCCGTCGAGCGCAGGCGCCTGGTCGGCCGCGTAGCGCAGCGTCACGCGGTCGACCTCGATGCGGCCCGTGGTGCGCGCGACGCTGTGGTCGCCGCCGCGCTCGTTGATGCCGTCTTCCACCAGGTCGACGCTGCGCTCCAGCGCGGTCAGCCCGCGCACGATCGGTGCCATCACGTCGGCCAGGTGGCGGATCGGCGGCAGCGTCATCAGCATCGCGGTGATGAAGGCGACGAAGCCGCCCACCGTCTGCCCGCCCTGGCTGCTCTGCCACAGCGCGATCACGATCACGGCCGACATCGCGCTGGCCGCCAGCATCTGCGTCAGCGGCGTCATCGCCGCCGACGCGGTGACGTTCTTCAGCAGCAGGCGGCGCAGCATGTTGCTCAGCCGCTCGAAGCGCTGCGCCTGCGACGGCCCCGCGCCGTGCAGCCGCACGATGCGCCAGGCCAGCACGTTCTCCTCCACCACGTAGGCCAGCTCGTCGTTGGCGCGCTGGCTTTCCTTGGTCAGGCGCTGCACGCGGGCGCCGGCCGTGCGCATGACCCAGCCGACGGCCGGGAACAGCAGCGCGATCACCAGCGTCAGCGCCCAGTTGAGGTACAGCAGATAGACGAGCAGCGCGGCCAGCGTCAGCGAGTCGCGCACCAGGGTCAGCACCGAGTTGACCAGCGCCGCGGTGGCCCCCTGCACCTCGTACACCAGCATGTTGGTCAGGCTGCTGGCCGAGTGCCGGGTGAACAAGGCGGGCTCGGCGCGCAGCAGGTGGTCGAACAGCCGCAGGCGCAGCGTCTGCGACGCCTGGTTGGCCGACCAGGTGAGGGCGTACTGGGCGATGAACCCGGCCACGCCGCGCAGCGTGAACAGGCCGATGATCGCCACCGGCACCAGCCACAGCGGAATGCCCGCGCCGTTGAAGCCCTTGTCGAGCAGCGGCTTCATCAAAGCCGGCAACGCCGGCTCGGTGAGCGCGGCCACCAGCGAGGCCAGGCCCGCGACCACGATGCCGATGCGCCCGCTGCGAAAGTACGGGGTGATGCGGGAGATGCGCTGCAATACAGGAGCCATCGACGCCGGGCTTTCGAGGTCGTCATGGCGACCGTTTGACACGACAACTGACGATTATCGGTGCGGCACCTGCCTACAATGCGCAACGAACCGCAGCCGGCGAGTGCGGAACCCGAGCGGCCGAAGCGAATCCACAACACTTCATGGTGAACCCGCCCGAGACGCAGCGAGCCCCGTCGCGCCGCCGATGGCTGGCCGGCGCCCTCGCCGCCGGCGCACTGCACGCCACCGCGCGCGCCCAGTTCCGCGTCGAGATTTCCGGCGTCGGTGCGACCCAGCTGCCGGTGGCGATCACGAAGTTCCGCGACGAGGACCGGTCGGGCCAGTCGATCTCCGGCATCGTGCGCGCCGACCTCGAGCGCTCGGGCGTGTTCCGCATCGTCGACTCCAGCGGCGACTTCGACGAGACCTCGCGGCCCAACTACGGCGACTGGCGCACCCGCGGTGCCGACGCGCTGGTGGCCGGCTCGGCCACGCGCCTGGTCGATGGCCGCTTCGACGTGCGCTACAAGCTGTGGGACGTGGTCAAGGGCGCCGACCTCGGCGGCCAGGCCTTCGCCGTGCTGTCGGCCGACCTGCGCCTGACCGCGCACCGCGTCGCCGATGCGGTCTACGAGAAGCTCACCGGCGACAAGGGCGTGTTCTCCACGCGCATCGCCTACGTCACGCGGGTGGCCAACCGCTACACGTTGCGCATCACCGACGCCGACGGCGAGGGCGGCCAGGTGGCCCTCAACAGCACGCAGCCGATCATCTCGCCGTCGTGGTCGCCCGACGGCAAGCAGCTCGCCTACGTGTCGTTCGAGAGCGGCAAGGCGGTGGTGTGGGCGCAGGACGTGCTCACCGGCGAGCGCCGCGCGATCGCCAACTTCCGCGGCAGCAACAGCGCGCCGGCCTGGTCGCCCGACGGCGGCACGCTGGCGGTGACGCTGTCGCGCGACGGCATCTCGCAGATCTACCTGATGAACCCCAACGGCGGCAACCTGCGGCGCATCACCCAAAGCAACGCGATCGACACCGAGCCGGTGTTCTCCCCCGACGGCAAGAGCATCTACTTCGTCAGCGACCGCGGCGGCAGCCCGCAGATCTACCGCATGGCCGCCGGTGGCGGCAACCCGGAGCGCGTGACCTTCAGCGGCGCCTACAACATCAGCCCCGCGATCAGCCCCGACGGTCGCACGCTGGCCTACATCAACCGCAGCAGCGGCGAGTTCAAAGTGACCACGCTCGACCTCTCGAGCGGCACCGTGCGCACGATCAGCGACACGGTCGACGACGAGCGGCCGAGCTTCGCGCCCAACGGCAAGCTCATCATCTACGCCACGCGCGCGCAGGGGCGCGACGTGCTGATGACCACCACCCTCGACGGCCGCATCCGCACGCGCCTGTTGTCCTCAGGCGTCGACGTGCGCGAGCCGATCTGGGGACCTTTCGGCCGGTGACGGCCCCAACCGCAAAGGAGTAGCACCATGAACCACCTCCGGACCTCGCTGTGTGCGGCACTGGTCAGCGCCTTCCTCGTCGGCTGCGGCTCGTCGGTCAAGCTCGACGATGCCGCACCGGTGGTCGATGCCAAGCCCACTCCGGCGGGCGGCGCCGGCGCGGGCGGTGCCGGCGGTGCGAGCACCGCGCAGTCGCAGGTCGCCACCGTCGACGCCACCAAGATCGACCCGATGGCCGCGGGCAAACTCGGCCGCGTCGTGTACTTCGACTTCGACAGCTATGCGTTGAAGGACGAGTTCCGCCCGTTGATCGAGGGCTACGCGCGTGTGCTGGCCGGCAACAAGGGCAAGAAGATGGTGATCGAGGGCCACACCGACGAGCGCGGCGGCCGCGAGTACAACCTCGCGCTTGGCCAGCGCCGTGCCGAGGCGGTGGCCAAGTCACTGGTGCTGCTGGGCGCCAGCGACAGCCAGATCGAGGCGGTGAGCTTCGGCAAGGAGCGTCCGGCCGTCGACGGCCACGACGAGGCCGCCTGGGCCAAGAACCGCCGCGCCGAGCTGAAGGACCGGTGATGACCCACCGGCCCATGCCGCTGCGTGGCGCTGCGGTGGCGATGATCCTGACACTGGCGTTGCCGGTGCGCGCCGCGCTGTTCGAGGATGACGATGCGCGCAAGGCGATCCTCGAGGTGCGCCAGAAGGTGCAGCAGATGGAGCAGAGCAGCGCCAAGCAGGCTGCCGACGCTGCCAAGACCAACGCGCAACTGGCCGAGCAGGTTCAGGTGCTGCAGCGCAGCGTGCTCGACCTCAACGCCCAGATCGAGTCGTTGCGCGGCGAGATCGCCAAGCTGCGCGGCAACGAGGAGCAGCTGACGCGCGACCTCGCCGACGTGCAGCGTCGCCAGAAGGACATCAGCCAGGGCGTCGACGATCGCATCCGCAAGCTCGAGCCGTCGAAGGTGTCGGTCGACGGCCGCGAGTTCCTGGCCGATCCCGAGGAGAAGCGCCTGTTCGACGACGCGCTGGCGGCCCTGCGCAACGGCGACTTCGACAAGTCGGCCACCATGTTCGGCGCCTTCCTGCGCCGTTACCCCAGCAGCGGCTATGTCGACAGTGCCCGCTTCTGGCTCGGCAACGCGCTGTACGGCAAGCGCGACTACAAGGAAGCGATCGCATCGTTCCGCGCGCTGGTCAGCAGCTCGCCCGACCATCCCCGCGCGCCCGAGGCGCTGCTGGCGGTGGCCAACTGCCAAATCGAGACCAAGGACATCAAAGGCGCGCGCGCCACCATCGGCGAGCTGACCAAGGCCTATCCGAAGTCCGAGGCTGCGCAGGCCGGGCGCGAGCGGCTCGCGGCGCTAAAGTAGCGCGCCGCGGATCGGGGCACGCGGCAAACGCGCCGGCCGGCCGCGGTGGTGGCGGGCGCGCCGAGATTGATCCCCTAGCAGGCGGGTGCCGCGATGCCGACCGAAGCGCAGGTGCACGCGCTGACCATGCAGGTGCTGTGGGCGGCGTTTGCCCTGTCGCTGGTGTTCGGCGCGATCGCGCAGCGCACGCAGTTCTGCACGATGGGGGCGCTGGCCGACATCGTGGCGATGGGTGACTGGTCGCGCATGCGGATGTGGGCGCTGGCCGCCGGCGTCGCCGTGCTCGGCTTCAATGCGATGGTGGCGCTGGGGTGGGTACAGGCCGGCCAGTCGATCTATGCCGGTCCTCGCCTGATCGTGCTGAGCAACCTGCTCGGCGGCCTGATGTTCGGCTTCGGCATGGTGCTGGCGTCGGGCTGCGCCAGCAAGTCGCTGGTGCGCGTGGGTGGCGGCAACCTGAAGTCGCTGGTGGTGCTGCTCGTGCTCGGCGTCGCCGCGTTCGCCACGCTGAAAGGCATCACCGGCGTGTGGCGTGTCGACACCGTCGACCGCGTGGCCGCGACGCTGCCCGCCGGGCAGGACCTGCCCTCGCTGCTGGCGGGGATCGGTGGCATGGCGCGCACCACGTGGGCTGCGGCGCTCGGCCTCGTCGTCGGCGCCGCGCTGCTCGCGTGGGCCCTGGCGCGCCCCGAAGGCCGCCGCGGCGACGTGCTGCTCGGCGGCGTCGGCATCGGCCTCACGATCGTCGCGGTGTGGTGGGTGTCGGGGGTGCTCGGCCACGTGGCCGAACACCCGTCGACCCTGCAGGAGGCGTTCCTGGCCACCAACTCGCAACGCATGGAGTCGCTGAGCTTCGTGTCGCCGATCGCCTACACGATCGACTGGCTGATGTTCTTCAGCGACGCCAGCAAGGTGCTGACGATCGGCATCGTCGGCACCGTCGGCGTCGTGCTCGGCAGCTCCGCGGTGGCACTGGCCACGCGCAGCTTCCGCTGGGAGGGCTTTCGCGATGTCGTGGACACCGCCAACCACCTGACCGGCGCCGTGCTGATGGGCGTGGGCGGCGTCACCGCGCTCGGCTGCACCATCGGGCAGGGCTTGTCGGGGCTGTCGACGCTGTCGATCGGCAGCGTGGTCGCGCTGGCCGGCATCCTCGCCGGCGGCGTCGCCGCGCTGCGCTTCCAGGTCTGGCGCCTGGAGCGCACGGCCTGACCAAGATGGACACGGCCGCAGCCACGACAGCGCGGGCTGGCGATGCCGACCTCGAGCGCCGCTTCGGCGGCGTGCGGCGGCTGTACGGCGAAGGCGGCTACCAGCGGCTGCGCGCGGCCCACGTCGCGGTGGTGGGCTTGGGCGGCGTCGGCTCGTGGGCGGTGGAGGCGCTGGCACGCAGCGGCGTGGCGGCGCTGACGCTGATCGACCTCGACCATGTCGCGGAGTCGAACATCAACCGCCAACTGCAGGCGCTTGAATCGACGCTCGGCCAGGCCAAGCCAGTGGCGCTGCGCGAGCGCATCGCGCAGATCCATCCGCGCTGCGACGTGCACGTCGTGGAAGCGTTCGTCGAACCCGACAACTGGCCCGCGCTGCTGCAGGGGCGGCCGGTCGACGGCGTGATCGACGCCTGCGACCAGGTGCGCGCCAAGCAGGCGATCGCGATCTGGGCGCGGCAGGCACACGTGCCCAGCGTGTGTGCCGGGGCCGCCGGCGGCAAGCACGCGCCGCAGCGCGTCGAGGTGGCCGACCTGGTCGAGGTCACGCACGACCCGTTGCTCGCGTCGCTGCGCCAGCGCCTGCGCAAGGCCGGGGTCGCGCCGCGCAGCGGCGCGATCGGCGTGCGCTGCGTGTTCTCGCGCGAGACCGTGTCGCGCCCCGATCCGGCGGCCTGCGCCGCCGACGACGTGCCGCCGGTGGTCGACGGCAGCCTCAATTGCCAGGGCTACGGCTCGAGCGTCGCGGTGACCGCCACCTTCGGCATGGTGGCCGCTGGCGACCTGATGCACACCATCGCGCGCGGCGGCCGGCGCGCCGGAGCCCGGTGATAGAATCGCGCGCTCTACCCCCGGGGTCGTTAGCTCAGTCGGTAGAGCAGCGGACTTTTAATCCGTTGGTCGCAGGTTCGAATCCTGCACAACCCACCAGCGGATAGAATTCGGATCGAGCGGGCTCTTAGCTCAGTTGGTAGAGCAGCGGACTCTTAATCCGTTGGTCGAAGGTTCGAATCCTTCAGGGCCCACCAAAATCAGGGGGTTAGCCGGTTAGTACCTGCTAACCCTCTTTGCTTAGTAGGCGTGTAGTAG